>JAUPLE010000092.1 GCA_030837085.1 Acidobacteriota bacterium
AAAAACGGGTGACATCGTGGAGGCGACCCTACGCGATAAATCGTTCCCGGCATTTTGGATGGTAAAATACCGGCTGCCGATGCCGTCGGCGTTTCCCGCGTTGTCGGCGGCTGTCCAGAAGATAACATGAATGCCGTTGGCATACTTGGTGGTATCTAAATTAAGATACCCCCCGGCGCCGCTGCTGTTGGCGTACCCTGGGAAAAAACTGGCGATATCCTGGCGGGCAACATTATAGGTAGGATGACCGATACTCTTACCGTCTATCCATACGTTAAGAGTAGAACCGTTTGTAGGAATTTGGTTGGGTTGGGGCGTCAATACCCATGCCCAGTTGGTGAATTTTGTACCGTAAGCAGTACCGCCCTGGACCGGTGTATCGATGGCGCCAAAGGGTTTTACCGCATGGGCATTGTCCGCGATAATGGTGTGGGAGCCCAGGGAGACCTCCTGGCCTTCCGCATCCAGGGCCGCGGCCTGGAGCGTGAATGTACCGTTGCCCCCACCGGGTAAGAAATGAGTCAGCAGCATATAACCCCAGCCTGCCTTGTAATTCATGGGGTAACCCGGGTAAGCCGTTTCGATATCCGGCCTGGCCCCTTCTACGAATAGCGCATCGCCGATATAAACCTGGGTCTCGCCATCCAACCGGTATATTTTTACCCTATCGACGCCGATGTCATCCAATACCCAGCCGGTAACCGCAATGCTGTTGCTCACGGTGGAACCATCGACCGGGGTAGAAAAATCGCCGAAAGGGGGATTGGTTGAACCGGGTTCCTTCACATTGAGGGTGACGGCAACAGTCTGGGGAGAATTCTCTGCTTCCGGGTCGGAAATGGTAATAGTCCCGGTTGTGGCGCCGGCGGCAAGACCTGTGTGATCGACGGAAACGGTAACCGGGACCCCCGATGTACCGGTGGAAGGCTCAACCGTCAACCATGCGCCGGAAGTGGAGGCCGTCCAGTTCAAATCGCCGCCGCCGCCGTTGCTAATGTAGAGCTCCTGGGAACCGGTGTGAACAAAGGTTTCCCCGCGTACTGCACTAAAGTAAAAACTCGTTCGACTTAATTGGATAACCGGTGGTTTATCCGGCTCAAGGAACAGTTGGGTTATAAAGGCATCGGCGTTGGAGTCGCCCGGGTCTTTCTTATACTGATTTAAGGTGGGGAAATTGGCGCTAAATGTCCATCCCGTAACCGTGATATTTCCATCATTGTCTACAGCGATGTCATTGCCGCCGTCCGAACCACTCCCACCCAGGTAAGTGGAAAAGAGAAGACTCGAAGAACCGTTCCCCGCTGTAGCGATTTTTGATACAAAGGCATCTTCATTGTCTTCGCCCTGGGAGGTCTGGTAAGGATTCAGGGTTGGGAAATTCGAACTTTTGGTAACTCCAGTGACATAGACGCAGCGGCTGTTATCCGGGGACACGGCAATGCCGTAGCCCTTGTCGGATTCGCTCCCGCCCAGGTAGGTAGAGTAAATGAGACTGGAACTACCGGAACGGGTGGTGTTGAGTCCGACCAAAAAGGCATCCATATTACCTTGATATTTTTGATAGGATTTGAGGGTGGGGAAATTGGAACTTCGCGTAATCCCGGTCAGATAAACATAACCGCTGTTAGCGAAGTCGATGACAATACCTTCTCCATAATCGGAATCCTTACCGCCCAGGTAGGTCGAATAGAGCAGACTTGAAGACCCACTGCCGGCGGTATTTATTTTAGCGACAAAAGTATCTGAAAGTCCCCGGTAGGTTTGATACTGGTTTTTGGTGGGAAAGTTTTTACTGTAGGTCCAACCGGTTACATATGCGCGGTTGTTGTCGTCCACGGCGATGTCCAGGCACGAATCGCTATTCGTCCCCCCCAATAGGGTAGAATAGATAAGACCTGAAGCGCCGCTGACACTGGTATCGAACCTGGCTACAAAGCCGTCGGTGGCGCCTTCTTCCAATACGGACTTGTAAGCGTTCCGGGTGGGGAAATCAAGGCTGTAGGTCCAGCCTGCGATATACGAATCTCCGTTGCCGTCCACGGCGATGCCCAGGGCGGAATCCGCGTCGGTTCCCCCAAAGTAGGTCGAGTAAATAAGGCTTGAAGCTCCGCTCTTGGTGGTGTCCAGTTGAACCAGGAACGCATCGGAATCGCCCATATAATTTTGATAGGCGTTTTTGGTGGGGAAATCTTCGCTCCAGGTTTCGCCGGTAATAAATGCATTGCCCTTGTTATCCACGGCTATATCAACGCCGTTGTCCGGGTTGACACCCCCCAGGTAAGTCGAATAGATAAGGCTGGCGCTCCCTTTTTGGCTGGCGTCGATTTTCGTCACAAAAGCATTGAAATTGTCTGTTCCTGCTGTAGACAGGTAGGCATTTTTGACGGGAAAATTCGTGCTCCATGTGCCGCCGGTCACATAAATATATCCACTGTCGTCCACGGCAATGGCCTGGGCCGCCTCCCACAGTTTTCCCCCAAGGTAAGTCGAGTAAGTTAATACCACCGGGTCGATGATTAACTCGCGCCGCGGATCATAGGTTCCCACGGCGAATCCATAAACATTTTCACCCATTTTTTTAAATTGGACTTCGACTTTGCTCTTTTCTTCCTGGTAGCTAACGGGTCGTTTATGGATCAGCTTATTAGAACCGGTTTCGATAACCAGGTTGCCCTGGTGGTCAAGCTGTACGGCATCCGCGTTTTGATATTCGAAACGGATATCCGCGGGGTTCCCGCCGGGTTTGATGATCCAGTCGTATTCCACCTGCTTTTCTTTGCCGTATACTTTTAGATCGATGTTTTTATAAATGTCCTTATATAGAACCGCCTGGTTGGTGGGGATATCGCAATACCAACGGGATGGGTCATTGCCGATGAAATAGTTGACCCGGTGTTTTGTTTCTCCCATGGCCATGATTTCCGGGTTTTTATTGGCGTTGGTGAAAATGAACCGGGAGGGATTGTGTTCCTTAAGCCCGTCGAAAATAAGGCCTTGTTTTGTCAGCCACAGGATATATTTTGATGTTTTGGCGTAATATATGGCCTCATGATTTTCCTGTCCTTTATTGGGGATAAAATAGAGGGGGATATCGCCCATGTTAAAGTTCAATTTCACCCCTTCCACATGCATTTTTGCCTGTTCGAGTCGCCCGGTTGGGGCAATGCATAATATTGCTATAAAGATAATCGCGGTTAAAATAAAATTTCTTTTCATTTTCATTACCTCTTGGTTTCGTTTTAACAGGAGATATAAATAACATATTGGCAGGGAAAATGCAATGGTTTAAAAAATGTCCTGGATCCACCGGCTGTGTAGAGGGCAGGCGCTATGTGTTTTTCCCGCGATTAACAGGTATCGAATTGAGGAGCCGTCTTGACAATTCTTCCTCATTGGCTTACCATTAACCCATGAAAAACCAGCAACACTTAAAACAAATTCCTTATGGGATTTCCAATTTTGAAGATTTCCAGGTAAAAAGTCTCTATTACGTGGATAAAACCAGGTATATCGAGAATATTGAAGAAAAAGGATCTTATTTATTTTTCATCCGCCCCCGGCGGTTCGGTAAATCTCTTTTCCTTTCTATTCTTGAATCCTACTATGATCTTGCGCGGGAAGACCGCTTCGATGAGATATTCAACGGTACCTATATCCAACAAAACCCTACGAAAGAAAAAAATAAATACCTGGTTTTAAAATTGAATTTCTCGATGGTGGAACCCAACGTCGCGAAGATAGAAGAATCTTTCCACAGTCATATCCGGAATGCGGCCAATTTTTTTGTAAATAAATACGGAAAATCACTGGATGTTGATATAGAAACGGCCAAAAAGGATTTCGCTTCGGCAAATAGCGCGGCAACCTTGATGGATACATTTATAAATTACTTCAAGGAAAAGGAACAACGATTATATGTCATCATCGATGAATACGATAACTTCGCCAATACGATTTTATCTACCATAGGGGAAATGGAATATCGAAAAATAACCCATGATGACGGATTTCTCCGTTCATTTTTTAATGTCATCAAAGGTGGGACCACCGGAAGCGGCGCCCCTATTTCCCGGTTAATCATGACCGGTGTATCTCCCATCACACTGGACGATGTCACGTCGGGATTTAACATTGCCACAAACATCTCACTCGATTCCGACATCAACGTGATGTTGGGATTTAATCGCGGCGAAGTGGAAACCATGATCGAATACTACAGGCAAACCGGGAAAATCCGCCACTCTACCCCGGAACTCCTTGAACTGATGAGTTACTGGTATAACCATTACCGCTTTTCCATGGACGCCGAGGAGGAAGTATTCAATTCCGTACAGGTGCTATATTTTTTGAACGAGTATTTAAAAAATTCCCGGGTTCCCCAAACGCTCATCGATCGTAATGTCCGTATCGATTACCAGAAACTCCGTTACCTGATTATTATCGATCAAAAAGGCGCTGCCGCCGCCAAAACCAATGGGAATTTCTCCAGGCTCAAGGAAATTATTGAAAATAAGTCGGTTCAAACCACCCTCAAGGTGGGCTTTCCCGTCGCTGAATTAACCGAATCGGAAAACTTCTTTTCGCTCCTCTTTTACTTCGGCTTATTGACCATTACCGGCGTTACTCCAACCTATCAAACGATTCTCTCCATTCCCAACGAAACCGTCAAGCGTTTATACTATGATTACATCAAAGAAACCTATGATGAAACCGGCTTATTCAGTTTGAACCTGGATACGTACGCTAAATTAATGGAGGGTATGGCGGTTGAGGGTAAATGGCAGCCTTTAATCGAATACCTTTCCGAACGTATGGCGGCATCCATGGGATTGCGGGATTTCATCACCGGTGAAAAAGTGATCCAGACCTTTTTGAATGTCTATCTGGGACTAAGCGATTTATATTTTGTCCATTCGGAAAAGGAAACCAATAAAGGGTTTGCCGACCTGGTGCTGGAACCTTTTTTACTCCATTACCCCGCCATTAAATACGCGTACCTGGTTGAAATCAAATACCTTAACGCCGCTTCTGGCAAGACCAAAAAAACACTGCCGCCGGGCCTGGAGGAAAGGATAAATAAACTGCGTGAAGAAGCGGAAAGCCAATTAAAACGATACAGCCTGGATGAGAAATTTCAAAAAACCATCGGTCAAACCACATTGATAAAACTGGTATTGGTGTTTTCCGGTCACCGACTGGTTTACAAAGGCGAGGTATAATCCGTTAGAAAAATGGTTTCTTTATTCACTGTTAGGAAAGGAACTATTACTATTAGGAAATGCACTATCCTCCCGAAGAAAGTAACTATCCCTGATAGGAAAAAATTACTTTCGGAAAAGTCTTGCAATATCCTTAATAGGAAAATCATCAAGGTTAAAATCCAGTAATATATCCTTAAAAGGAAAGCTACTATCCTTAATAGTAAAAACAAAACCTTCGAAATCGGGAGATAGTTTCCTATTGGGAAAAAATATAGTACCCCGCAGAAATACAATATCCTCCCGCAGAAAAAATATATTACCCCGCGGAAATACACTATCCTCCCGCGGAAATTTTTGATGTCTAAATAAAACGTCTTTCGCCTTGCCAGGAAAAAAACTATCCCTACTAAGAAATGGTTATTCACTGCCGGGGAAAGTTTTTCGTTTTCGCGGGCAAACAATGGAACCCCGCCGGGTATCGCGTTGTTGTATCATGAGATACCGGTGCTTTTCGAGAATTTCAGGGTAGAGAAAAAAGAATTGGTGGAAGACGCGATGGCTTCCTATGCTCCATCCCAACCTTCGCAGCCATGAGAAAATAGCCACCAAGGCACGCCATTACAAGGCACAAAGGTACACCAAGAGTTTTATTATAAAAAAGTCCTTGTCACCTTGGTGGTAAAAATCCTCCCCGCGTCGTTAATTTCCGAAGGATTTCCGGACTATCCCGAATGCCGCTAAGTTAAGGCTAAATTCGAAGCGGTGGATCCAGGAATGTTTGTGTTATTTTTTTAATTTTGATAAAATAAACTCGGTTGAATACAAATTCCCAAGGAGGGTATTATGAAAATTAAGAAACATGTATTGCTGGTGGGATTGATGGTATGTATCGCCGTCATCCCGATGTCTTTGTTGGGCCAGCCCAGCCGAATAATCGGAGGCGCCCAGGCCGAACACGCCAATGCCATTGCCCGGGCGATAATCCCGGCGAACGGCTACGTGATGGTTGGTTTTACCAGGAGCTTCGGCGCGGGTACGCCCAATACGATGAACGGCCTGGTGGTTCGGACGAATCCGGACGGTACGCCGATCAATGCTGTAATTATCGGCGGCAGCAGCGACGAAGAAGCCACCTCCATAGCCAGGACGTCGGACAATTGCTATGTGGTGACCGGTTGGGCCCGTAGTTACAATACTTTGAAAATGAATACCGATATTTTTGTCGTCAAATTTAGTTCCGATTTGAACGCTGTTCGCTGGGCAAAGATATACCATTTATCGCCCAATGACCTGGACCATAAAGCAACCTCTATTATCGAGGCCAGTTCCGCCCTTAATGGCGGATACGTGTTGACCGGTTCTGCATATAGTCCGAATAGCGACACGCTCCGCATTCTTGTCCTTCGCCTCGATGTGAACGGCAATGTCACCTGGGTACGTACATACGGTCCGGCAAACAATTTATATAATGAAGGTTTCGGTATTACCGAGGTGAGAGATAAAACAGCGCCCAATGTCCAACTGGCTGTAGTAGGCCGCACCGCGCTTAATAAAACTACCGAGGGGAACGCCTTTATTATGCGTCTTAACAGCTCAGGCTCCGTCATGGGGACCACTGTTTACAATGGCCGATATGATGAATATGCGCGATCCGTGGTGTGGGACAGTTTCGGGACAACGCCGGGAATCACGGCGGCCGGGTGGACCAAAACGATCGGCAACGGTTGGCCTACCTATGCAAATATCTGGGTAGCCCGGGTAAAAGCCATCGATGGTACTGTTATTTGGTCTAATGTTTATTTCTGGGCCGCAATCACCGGCGGCATTGAGCGCGATGATAAGGTGTTGGGCGACAAATCATTGATCGTCACCACGGGCAGCGCAGGCAGAGGTTTCGTCCTGGCCGGCCTCACCCTAAGCCGCGGACCCAATGCTGGGAATGCACCGAATGTCCTGCTCCTCCGGTTGAACCTTGACGGCGCCATCGGATGGAATGGCCTGGCAACGGTTCACCCATCGATAACCGCGGCCAATAATACCGATGAAGCTTTCGGTCTAGTGCAATCGACGGCCATCCCGGACCTGGGCCTACCGGGCGATGGTTTTGCCGCGGCCGGTTGGAGCAACAGTTTCAATCCCGCTGCCCCCCTGACCAATGACAATATTCTTTTAACCACATTTGGCAACGATGGAAAGCGACCCAAAGGCTGCGCTGAACAATTTCGCATGGAAAGTAAATCCTTTACCTGGACGACACAGGTCTTCAATTCCTACACGAATGCCATGAACATTACGGATTTCAAGGTCGGCGGGTGTATTGTTAATTCCCAGGCTGTATGTCAGAAGTAAGTCCATGGGAGGATGACGAGGAAATCAAAGAATCACTGGAACGGTTTGAATAGATTATAGATATCTTCTGCTTGCGGAAGAAATGCGAAGATAGGCAAGAAAGGTGAATTGAACTACACAAAACTTTTATTTCAGAAAAACATCAAAAAAGAAAACTTTTTCCCGGAAAATAAGGTATAATACTTCCTGAATCCAAACAAAAAGGAGTTACCATGAAACGAGGAGTCGTGATATCCATTGTCGTTGTGGGTATGATTTTTATATTTTTCGCCCTGGTGGGCGGTTTTATATACATGCAATTAACCCAGGAACCCTATATCCCGGCAAACGCATATTTAAGAATAGACCTGGCAGGAGAGATCGTAGACAGCGAGAATACAACCTTTACCAAAAAAGATTCTATCCGGGATTATTGGTACCATATCAAACGGGCTAAAATCGATAACCGTATCAAAGGAATCGTTCTAAAAATATATTACTTAGGCGGCGATTTCGCTAAAATAGAAGAGTTGGGACTGCTGCTTAAAGACTTCAGGGCAAGCGGCAAAAAAGTCCTGGCTTATATCGAAAGCGGTGGACTAAGAGAATATTACCTGGCTACGTTCGCCGATAAAGTCTATGTCTTCAAAGGGGCAAACTTCAGCCTCAACGGCCTGGCCATGGAAAGCCTATTCCTTAAAAACACCCTGTCCAAACTGGGAATCGAAGCGCAAATTTTCCATATCGGCGAATACAAAACCGCGGCCAATACTTTCACCGAAGATCGCATGACACCCCCCCATAAAGAATCCCTGGAAAAACTCCTGGACGATATCTTTGACTATACGATTCAACAAATTGCCGTCAACAGGAAATTGAATATCGATACGGTAAAGGCCGTGGTAGAAGAATCCCCTGTCTCCATGAAAGCTTACCTGGATGCCAAATTGATCGATGGCGCCCTGTACGAAGATGAAATCCTGGGGGATATCGATTCCGATAACCAGGTGAGCTTCCGTACTTACCGGGAGACCACCAGTCCCTTACCCTATACGGGAGCTAAAAAGATTGCAATTATATTTGCTTCCGGCGAGATACATATGGGGAAAAGCGGCGGACAATCGTTATTTGGCGGGGAAATTATGGGCTCAAGCACAGTCGCGGCGCAACTGAAATACGCCGCGGAAAGCCCTTCCGTCAAAGCAGTGGTCCTGAGGGTCGACAGCCCCGGCGGAGATGCGGTAGCAGCGGAAGTAATCCGCAGGGAAGCGGAACTGCTGGCAAAGAAAAAACCGTTGGTAATTTCCATGTCGGGCCTGGCTGCTTCGGGTGGATATTGGATTTCCATGTCTTCTAAACACATCATGACATTGCCCCAAACAATCACCGGCTCCATCGGCGTTGTTTCGGGAAAATTCATTCTCAAAGGTCTATACGATAAAATCGGTTTCAATAAAGAAATCCTGAAAACGACGCAATATGCGGATATTTACTCGGATTACCGGGGCTTCAGCCCGGAAGAAAAAGAAAAATTGTTGAAATCTATGAACATTATTTACCAATCATTCCTGGAAAAAGTGTCCCATAACAGGGATATGAAAATCGAAGAAGTGGAAAAAGTTGCACAGGGGCGGGTTTGGTCCGGAACCACAGCAAAGGAGTTGAAATTGGTAGACAAGCTCGGAGGCCTTAACGACGCCATCGCTGAAGCTAAAAAATTGGCCGGCATCCCGGAATCTGAAAAAGTGGGTTTAAGAATTTTTCCCGCCAAAAGAACCCTTTTCGATTATATTTTCGATCTGGCCGGTTCCAGGACGCAAACGATAAACCCACTGAAAACATTGGAAAATATTGAGGCGCAGATCGCCCTATTCCAGAAATCCTTTCCCGCCCTCCTGGCGCCCTATAAATTGGTCATCAAGTAAGAAACTGCCATGAAAACAGCCACCAAGGCACGCATGTGCAAAGGCACAAAGAAACACCAAGACTCCCATGAAAATAATCGATTATAAAGTTGTCTTCCTTCCACAGAACGTGGCAAACATCACGAATACCATTGAGAACGACGGAATCCTCATTTACCCCACCGACACACTTTACGGGTTGGGCGGTAATTTCTTCTCACTCCCGGCCATGGCAAAAATCGACCGCATCAAGGGCCGGAAAGATATGCCCTATTCAGCCGCAATATCGGACATCAAGATGCTGGATCAGTTAGTAGATACCATTCCCACTATCTTTAATGAGCTATCTGAGAAATTACTGCCGGGAAAATTCACTTTTCTCTTTAACGCTTCAAAATCATTGGATAAAAGGCTCTTAAAAAACAACGATAAAATCGGAATCCGCATCCCGGCTGAACCGGGTTTATTAAAATTGCTGGAAATTTTAAATACGCCCCTTATTTCCACGTCGGTCAACCGTTCCGGCGAGCCGCCAATGAATGACCCGGAAATAATCCGGGAGTTTTTCTGCAAAATCACAGATCAGGATTTTATCCCCATACTCATTGACAAAGGCATTTTACCCCCCTCCCGGGGGTCCACTATCCTCGATATCACCGCAACCCCCATCCGTTGTATCCGCCGGGGAGATGATTTCAATCGCTTTGAAGAATTACATATCGATTTCCAAACAACCGAGGCAAACGAAATTGGCAGATAAAAATATAAAACTATTTACCGCCAGGACGATGTTCATTGCAACAATGGTGGGCGGACCCATTTCCGGCAGTCTCATGCTGGCCCGGGATTTCAAACAAATAGGAGATAACCGGGCAGCCCGTCGTTCCATGCTGTCGGGAATCCTATCGGTCCTATTCCTATATGCCATATTATTACTCTTCGTAGGCATCAGACCATTCCCCAACGGGGTCATCAGGTGGAAGGAAGTATCAATCATCCTGGTTATATCCACCCTATTGAAGTTGATCTATGCCGGGATTGTATATTTTACAACCCCGCCCTTACTAAAGGGAAAAATCAATGAAATTAACAAAATAAATGAGTTGGCGGCAAAAAAAGAAAACAGGGCTTCGTTCGGGCAGATTTCCTGGTTGACCTTTATCGGTTTTTTCACCTTTCCCGTGTCGGTGGATATACTATCCAACGTAACCGGGACCCTGTTAGTATTGTCTTTTTATTTTTCCTTTTACCTTTATGCCCGGGCCAGGAAAGTTTACCCGGGGAAATTTGCCCGCTGCCTATTCATATTCATCTTTACCATTCCGTTTATCACTTATCCCCTGTCTTTGTATGAATACAGCCGCCCCGGCCTCCGCGTTTTCCTCCTGGTTTTCACTTACTCGCTGGTAGTCATGGGTTATCTCTTCTTATTTACAGTGGGTCTCGAAGCCATAACAGCGATAATCCGTTTTCTCAAACTCATACCGGGACGTTGGATTAAAACCAAAGCAGCCGGGATGATTGGATTTTACCTGGTTATCCTGGGCGTTTCCGCTTTGATTGTCCACGGTCATTTTAATGTCGTCAAACCGCGGATTCAAACCTACAATATCCAGGTCCCCAAACGACATACGAAATTGGAGAAATTAAAAGTCGTGGCCGCGGCGGATTTCCATTTGAGTAACATTACCGGCCCGCATTTCCTTGAAAATGTCGTTGAAAAGATCAATTCCCTTAACCCGGACCTGGTTCTCATCGCTGGAGATATTACCATTGAAAGAAGCAAAGTCGTGGAGTGGAAAACTTACAACGCCGATTTCAGGAAAATAAAATCCAGGTATGGTGTTTACACCATCATCGGCAACCACGAATTACAATATAACCCGGAAAAGACTCTTCAATTTATCGAACGCAGTAATATGCGCTTGCTGCAGGACCAGGTGGAAAATATCGAAGACAAGATTTATATTCTAGGCAGAAATGATAAATCGGATAAACAGCGGAAATCCCTGGAAGAACTCATGAAGAGTATTAAAGACGATTTACCGGTCATCATGATGGAACACCGGATATCGGAGATGGAAAAGGTCGAGGACAAAAAAATCGATTTGCATATCTCCGGGCACACCCATGCCGGCCAGTTATTCCCGGCCAATTTGTTAATGGAATTGATCTATAAAATCAACTGGGGTTATAAAAAATACACGGACACCCATTTCTTCGTTACCAGCGGGGTCGGCACATGGGGGCCGCCGGTGCGGGTCGGCAGTTTCTCCGAAATCATGGATATAAATATTACCTTCAATTAAAGGGCCCAACCAATGAGGAGGAAAAGGAATGCACCGAAACCATTATTTTCCAGTTGGCCAGGCAAATGAGGCCCGATGCGCCCAATCCAATGGCCATGATGATGGGTGGGGGAGCGGGGCAATACTGGTTTTCTTAAATTGGGCCCATATTTCGCGCCCCGGTAGAAGTCT
>JAUPLE010000093.1 GCA_030837085.1 Acidobacteriota bacterium
ATCTAGTATTGGTGATAGGGATACTTATTCCGCATTAAATGTGTCCCTGGATTTTTTCCCCATTATCGTGCAGGTGAAACCAGCCCTTTAATTAACAATTGAGCCTCTTGCAAAAATGAAAAAAGACAAATAATAAAAAGTTTTACGGGGTTCAGGGGCGGTTTTTCAAAAGAGCCCCTGGTACGTGATTTGCCGGAGGCATTTTGGAGATACAAATGCAGACAATAACTCTTCTTAAGAATGGAACCGTATTTTCACCCCAGTACCTGGGGACCCGGGACATCTTGATTGCCGGGCGGAAAATCATTGCCGTAGAGCAAGAAATAACTCCCCCTCGTTGGGACTACCTGGAAGTCATTGACCTGGAAAAGCAATGGGTTTTTCCCGGTCTGATCGATTCCCATATCCATATTGCCGGGGCTGGCGGCGAGGGAGGACCGGCCACGCGAACCACCGAGTTGAATTTTAATGCGATCGTTGAAAGCGGCATTACCACCGTTATCGGCTGCCTGGGCACTGACGGCATTACCCGGACCGTCGAATCCGTCCTCATGAAAGCCAAGGCCCTCAGGTTGCAAGGCATGTCAGCCTGGATTTATACCGGCGCCTACCAGGTCCCACCGCCAACCATAACCGGTTCCGTATCCAGGGATATTGCGCTGATAGAAGAGGTAATCGGCGCCGGGGAAATCGCCATTGCCGACCACCGCTCTACCTATCCCACCGTCAATGAATTCATCAAAGTGGTCCAGGAAGCCAAAGTAGGCGGTTTAATGGGCGGAAAAGCCGGCATCCTCAACATCCATCTCGGGGAAAACGGCCCTGCTTTTGACCTCATTTACCAGGCCGTGGAAAGAGAAGGCATCCGGTTTAACCAGTTCCTGCCCACCCACTGCAACCGCTGCCGGGAAGTTTTCGAAGATTCTAAAATTTACGGGAAAAAAGGCTATGTCGATGTCACCACCAGCGCATACCCGTATTTCCCCGACAGCGAAATCAAACCCTCCGTCGCCTTTTTCGAGTTCCTGGATAATGGCGTCCCCATCGAACATATCACCATGTCCACCGACGCCGGCGGTTCCCTTCCCGAATTCGATAAAGACGGCAATTTAGTAAAACTGGTCCAGGGCAGTCCCGCCTCTCTTTTCCAGGAATTAATGGACATCATTGCCGATACACGAACAAAAGATGAGCACGGTGCGGCAAAAGCCATACAAATAGTTACTTCCAATGCAGCGAGGATATTGAAACTGGAGACCAAAGGCCGTATCGTTCCCGGCTGTGATGCCGATCTGGTGATATTAAATAAAGACAGGACCGCTATTCGTTACGTCTTCTGTAATGGAGCCTCCGTGAGCCAAAAAAACCAGAAACCCTTTTGAAAAAGGGTTTCTGGACTTCCTAAAACTTTTAATTATCAAAAGTTTTGCGGAGCTTTTTCAAAAGCGACCTTTTTTATTTTTATATATCAGCTTCCATCTTTCCGTCCAGGATATGGACCGTTCTCTGCGAATAAGCGGCAATTTTCGTATCATGCGTAACCATTAAAATCGTCCGCCCCGCTTTCCACAACGATGTAAATAAGTCTAATATCTCTTCACCGCTTTTCGAATCCAGGTTCCCTGTCGGCTCATCCGCCAGTAAAATAGGCGGGTCCATCGCCAGGGCGCGGGCAATCGCCACTCGCTGCTGCTGCCCACCCGAAAGCTCCGTAGGCCGGTGCTTCCGCCAATCATAAAGACCTACCATAGTTAAAAGCTCATCCACCCGTTGCCTACGCTCCGGTGCCTTTTTCCCATTATAAAGCATCGGCAATTCCACGTTCTCATAAGCAGTCGCATAAGGCAAAAGATTAAAACTCTGGAAAACAAACCCCACCTTTTGATTCCGCACCTCGGACAACTGGTCGAAAGTCAAACCCGAAACATCACGGCCCTCCAGGTAATAAGAACCCCCCGTAGGCGTGTCCAGGCAACCGATAATGTTCATCAGCGTCGACTTACCCGACCCCGAAGGCCCCATAAGGGAGACAAATTCCCCCTTCTCAATTTTCAAAAAAACCCCTTTAAGAGCCTCAAACTCAATTGATCCCGTTTTATACACCTTTTTTAAATTTCGCATATCGATCATCGTAATCACCTTTTACTCATACCGCAGCGCATCCACCGGGTTCATCTTCGACGCCCGGAGCGCTGGGAAAATGCCTGAAAAGAACACCAGGATACCCATTATCACAATAAAGGTTACCAGGATGTCCGTCGAAAAATCTGGCCGCAGCAAATAAGATTGGATACTGGTCATCTCGTAATTCATAGGTGCCAGGCGCACCAGGCTGACAATATTAAATGCAATCAATGCGCCCCAGAAAGTCCCTTTCAAAAAAATAAATAAAGCTTCCAGGAGAAATTGCCAGACAATATGACGCCGTTTCGCACCCAGGGCCATTTTTACGCCAATCTCACGAGTTCGCTCTTTAACCATCGCATACATCAGGTTCGTCACCCCAACAGCGGCGATCAATAAAGTTAATCCCCCGATCAAACCCAGGAAAATTTCAATACCCATGAAAACCTTGCCCGCTATTTCCCCGGCTTCGATAGTGTTGAAAACGCTCAAGGCGTACTTATCATCCTTATCGAAACGATACTTTTCCCCCAATATCTCCTTCACCCTGTTTTCCACATAGCGGGCATATTTCCTTTCCGTAGGCTGGATATGCATCATGTCAATATATTTCTGCGAATCCACCAGCGCCATCGTAGACAGGGGAATATAAACATGGTCGTAGTCAAGCCCCTGGTAATTGGAATTTTGCAACTTTTTCATCATCACGCCAATCACCTTGAAAGGCATCCGGTTAATGTAAATCTCTTCATTGATGGGATTTTTTCCTTTAAAAAGCTCTTCGGCCAGGTGCCAGCCCAGGAAAGCCACTCTCCGGGAATAAGTCACATCGTCCGGGTTGATAAATCTGCCGCCGGCCTGGGCGATCGTGTTCCGCATAGGGCCAAAGTCCGCATAAACCCCCCGCACATTACGGTTGGTCTCCTGGTCTTTGTACTTGATTTCACCCAGGTTATACGATTCAGGACAAATACGTTTAATTTCCGGGATCAACCGGCCGATAAGATCGATATCTGAAGCAAAGAGCCGGATGGCCCTCCCTTTCGGGAGTCCCTGGTAATCCATGGAAGTACGGCCGCCATTGACCAGGATCAGGTCTTCGCCAAGACCCTGGAAACCAATGCGGAATTGGTTGGAGAGTCCCCGGCCAAAAGACATCATCAGCAGCAGCGAAAGAGTTCCCCAGGCAATGGCAAACGTAATAAGACTCGTCTTCTTTTTCCGCTTTTTAAATTCATTGAGGAAAAGCTTTAACAAGTGAAGCTTCATTTTATTATCGACTCCTTAGCGCTTCGATGGGGTTGGTAGAAGCAGCCTTTCGCGCCGGCATCAAACCCGCGATAGAACCCACAGCCAACAAAATCAAAATCGTCACGATACCCACCATCACATTGATTTGAGGATGCCCCACATAATCTTCGATCTTTTCCATGGGAATTACACCCAGCACCAATGCCGCAAAAGCAAAACCAATAAGCCCCCCCATCAAGATAATAATCAATGCTTCGGAAAAAAATTGCCGGAGGATTTGTTTTCGCTTAGCGCCCACGGCCAGTTTCACCCCGATCTCGCGGAGACGTTCTTCTACCACCACCAGCATGATGGAAGCAACCCCGACGCCTCCCACCATCAGCGTGAAAGACCCGATCATACCCAGGAAAATATTAAAAGCCAGGAAAAAAATATCCAGGCTTTTTTCAAGGTCGGTAAAGTCCCAGATAAACAGCGCATCCGCATCTTTTGGCGAAAACCCGATCTTGTTACCCAGGTATTCACGGATATTGGCAACAACCGGTACCGATTGCCCGGGAAAGGGCTGGATAATAACATTACTGACATATTTTTGTCCATAAAGAGTAGAAAACGTAGTATAGGGAATAAATAAGCAGTGTTCATCCCGCTGTCCCGAATAATTACTGTTCTGGATTTTTTTCACCATAACGCCGACCACCATAAAAGGGACCCCTTCCACATAAACCTTTTTTTCCAAAGGGTCTTCATCCTTAAACAAATTTTGGGCAATCGTATTACCCAAAAAACATACCCGCCGTCTATTTTTTACATCCGGGTCGTCAATAAATCGGCCCTTTTGCGCGATCGTATTACGCATATATTGGTATTCCACGTTGACGCCGCGGATATTATTGTTATATTCCTCTTTATTGTACCGGATGCGCCGGCTCCGGATATATTCCGGGCTTATCCTTAGAATATCCGGAACTTTTTCTTTGACCAGCAGGACGTCCTCCGCGGTCAGCCGGACTGCTTTCCCTTTAGTAATCCCCTTATAGGAGATCGTAGTCGTCCCCGGCCAGGCAATGACGATCCCTTCACCCATCCCGTGCATACTTTTCTTACCGCTTTTACTAACTCCATCCCCGAAAGCCAGCAGCAGTACGCTGGCAAAAGTCCCCCACACCACGCCGGAAAGAGTTAAAAAGGTACGCAGCGGTTGGCGGTAGAGATCCATAAACAGGTTTTTAAAAAATATAAAAATCATTTTATCTCTCTCGGCGGTCGTTCGACCACTTGTTGACCTTGTTTCAGTCCTTCCGCGATTTCAATGTTGACGCTGTCTGAAAGACCCGTTTTTACTTCCACCCTGGAAATATTCTCACCCTCTTTCACTTCCACGAACTGCTTCCCCTTATCGAAAATCACCACCCGTTCAGGGAGGAGCAGCACATCCTTTCGCTCCTGGGTTTTTATATAAGCCGTGGCGGAATAACCTGCACGCAGCGTTTTTCCCGAACTTTCCAGGACAGCCACTTCGATATCGAAGAGAGTAGCGTTGCCGTCTTTTTTGGCTTTAGGGGAAATCCTCATTAACTTACCCTCTACCTTTACATTGGGCAGCGCCCCCACCTGTATTTCCACCAACATCCCCGGCTCCAGTTTGCCTACGTCGATTTCGTCCACAGTCCCTTTAAAAAGAATTTTCCCCAGGTCTGCCATGGCGCATAACTCCGTACCCGGCTGAAAATTGGTCAAAGGCACTACCGGGTCCCCTTCATAGACGGTCTGGGAGAGGATTACACCTTTGATCGGCGAATAGATAACAGAATTGATGTTTTTATCCGAAACCATGATCCGGCCTTTCTCCAGCAGTTGAAATCTCTCTTTAGCGATCTTGTACCTCAGGTTGATTTCATTGTACCGGGCTTCGATGGCATCCATATCCGAGAGGGAGATCAAGCGGTCCTTGTATAGCGAAAGATTCCGCTCTTTCTCTTTTAACAATTGTTTCATCGTGACTTCGGCAATCTCCATATTGCGCCTGGTTTCCACATACTCCAGGGGTGTGGGATTGGGGGAAATCTTGAACAATGGTTGGTCCTTTTCTGCCAGGTCCCCAATCTTAAAGAAAACTTCATCGATGATCCCGGAGATAGTAGATTTCACTCTGATCTCTTTATCAGGCTCAATTGTGCCGACGGCAAGGGCTTTTTCAGCGATATCTCCCTTCTCTACCGCCACCAGTTTCAAATCCTGTCCATTTCCCTTTTTACCACCGAAAATGAACATAATCGCAATCACCACAAGGATAACACCCACTCCATAAATAAGAACTTTTTTCATTTTACACCTCAAATCTCAAAGAACGACTCGTTCCATTGTTAGTAATATAATTACGAAGTGAAAGTAAAAAAGGTTCAAAAATATTTTTCTGACTCAAATCCGCCGGTATGCCTTTTATTTTATATTTTAAGCAATCAAAGTTAAATTAAATTAACGAATAATTATTAAGGGGCTTGTATTTCGCACAAATATGAGTTATATTGTGTGTGATGAAAACAGGAAAAACTTTATTTCAATTGGCTTGCCCGGTGGTAAATTGGCATTGCCATGATTGTATGAAGTATGACACGCTGAGGCGTCTTAAATTTAGAATCTTAGAAAAAAAGGAAAAAAAAATGAGACAAAAACTTAATCAGGATATCGGCATGAAGCTTCGAAAATTCAGAAAAGGCCTGCGTTTAACACAAGCAGAAATGGTCTCTCATTTTGACATCGGCAGGGCCAATTATTCGCGGATCGAAAAGGGTGAAGTCTTTCCCAATGTGACAATCCTGCATACCCTGAAAACGAAATTCAATATCTCGCTGAATTGGCTAATCGCTGCGGAAGGAGAGACCAGTGACGACCAGATGATGTTGGATCAAAAACAGCAAATGAGTTTCCTCAGTTTCAATGAAGACCGCAAGGAAATCGAAGAGCTTTTGCATCACATGGGAAAAATTCCCATGATTAGACATGCGGTTCTCGGCTTTTTTATGGAATACCGGATGAGGAACAGTGCAGTGATTCAGAAATTGTCCGCCGAACTTGAAGCGAAGGAAAAAGAGACAACAGCAAATGTAGAAAATGAGGAATGTGAACAACCAGAAAATATCTGCTAAGCAATAGGTTTGCAACATGGAAAAACAGCAATTATTGGAAGAATTAGGTGAATTGTTGAATATCCCACAGATCGAACGGATCATTGCCCACAAACTCGAAGAAGTAAAAGATGTATATAAGGATGAGATAGACCTCTATCTGAGTTTAAGAAACGATTTCCGAAAGACAGCCTATGGGAATATGTACGTATGGGGTAAGACGGAGAAGGAGATATCTCATACCTTTCCAACCTATCGATTCGAGTTGGATAAGGAGAAGGATAATACCTGGAAGATCACGGATATCGAACCTTCTCTTCCTCCCGGGTATCATCTCCGCGACATTTTCCCTCCCCTTATCATTGAGTACATGACTTCCTTTGAGATCCATCCGACCCGGATTGAAACCGCTGCTCATTTTACCCACCCCAAGTTGAAAGGTCGAACCTTTAATTTACGATTTACCAGGTATTCCGAATATCACCTCCTGGGCACCATCACAGAAATTCAAACCCAGGAGGAAGAAACACCTTCCGCTGCCCCATTGGAGCGAGAACTCGATAACCTGGTCGATATCAATGATTACTATAAGAATGATAACGCCGAAATGAACTATAAAGAACTGATGTATTATATGGAAAAATACCCGGCTTTTCGTGAGCACGTCTTCTCCGAATTTTTTATGAAATGGAAGCCCCTTATTGATGGAAAATTGCTGAAATTAGACTGTTCTTAATGCTTCGCTATTCTTATCTTAAACTAACCTGTTGAGGCTCCAACTGGAAAGGATGATAGGTTTTTATATTCATATCTAATTTTATAAGAGAGGAAGTGGGAGTATATATCTCGCTGCCGATATAGACAATTCTTCGGTCCCTTTTTGCCTCCCGGGTGGCCAGGTCGAGGAATTGCTTTTCAAATTC
>JAUPLE010000867.1 GCA_030837085.1 Acidobacteriota bacterium
TGCCCCTGACCACCATGCGATACCCCTGGACCCATTTTGAATAATCGACCCGAAATCCATTGGTGAGATTAAAATGAATTTCATCGTATCTTTTTTGTCCCCAGAGGTATTCGCCCCTCAACCTCATGACCGCATCCGCACATTGCTGGAGATTTTCAGGATCGATATCCATATCCACGACGGCATCATATATTCCATCGCCATGTTTGACAGCCCCATTATACAATTTAACTTCCGCTCCCTGGGGTTTTAACGGCAATGTTCTTAAATACCCGGCAAAGGAATCGGCCGGGACCTCGATTCGTTTAAAACCGTCAGGCGCAATAAACCGGGTCTCTATGGTTTTGCTGTCGGGATTTACCCGGTCCGAGCTTATCGGTATAGGTGTTTTAGGGGATGCTGCTTCATTGGTTTCGTTTTGAGCTTGAATCTGTTGCAATTTCTCTCCTTGCCCACATCCCACACATCCCATTGGGAAATATACCAGCCAAATAATAAATAATATCATCAAACGGTTCATGTCATTCCTCCGGTTAAATTTCATCATAATATAAAGAAAAAAAGAATTCAATAGGGTCCGGATTACCAGGAATTCTAATTATGGTCATGAAAAGAAATTTCAATTGGGGCAGACATGGGGGCCTGCCCCTACCGAATGTAAAATTTCTAATCCCTGATCGCCCGTTAAAACGTTACCTGGACATTTCCCGGATTTATGGTATAATTCCTTTATTGTTCCCAGCTATACTCAATTACATAAATAGAAAAATGAATAGGTGACTGATGAAGAAGATTAGACTTTTTTGTTTGCCTTATGCCGGCGGCTCTTCCATGGTATACAGTAAATGGAAAGATGGCCTGGATAAGAGTATTCTCTTGCAGCCCCTGGAACTGGCCGCAAGGGGTAAGCGCATCAATGAGCCCAATTACAATACGGCGGAAGCAGCAGCAGAGGATGTTCTCTCCATGATCCGGTTCCAAATGGCGGACTTGCCCTATGCCTTTTACGGGCACAGCCTGGGCGCGCTGGTCGCCTACCTGGCTGCCCAAAAGATAAGAGACCTGAAATACCCCGGTCCCGCCCATATCTTTTTTTCCGGGCGCGGGGCGCCCCATATCTTTAGAGATGATAAGCCTTTATACTATACATTGCCTGAAGATGAATTCAGGGAAAAGGTAATAGAACTGGGCGGCACACCGCCGGAATTCTTTTCCATCCCTGAACTATTGGAAATCCTGCTGCCCTTGTTGAGGGGGGACTTTAGAATCTCCGGCACTTACCGCCACCGCGGCGAAATTAAACCGTTGGATTGCGATATCACTGTTTTAACCGGGAAAGAGGAAGACCTTAAGCCGCAGCAAATCGAAGAATGGAAACTACACACCAAAAAGCAATGCATCTTTCATTCATTTGAGGGGGGGCATTTTTTCTTGAATAATGAGGTGGAAAAAGGGAAAATTATCCACATTATTAATGATACACTGGGGAAAATTGCTCGGACGAGAATTCTGAGTTATGTTTGAGTGGTGAACTTCTTTTGCCTCCCGGCGGGCCAGGGGCTCTTTTAAAAAACCGCCCCTGGACCCCGTAAAACTTTTAATTATCAAAAGCTTTTGGAGGTCCAGGGACCTTTTCTCGAAAAGGTCCCTGGTCGTCGAAGACAATCAATTATTCCAGGTCGGGAATCGCTTTGCTGGATTTGGAAATAGCCCAAATCATCGAACCCAACAGGGCCGCGATTATGACCCAACTATACCATTTGTTCAGGTCGGTGGTAACCAGTAAAGGCGCTATCAGTAAGCTAACCAGGTTGACCACTTTGATCATGGGATTAAGCGCAGGTCCGGCTGTATCTTTAAGCGGGTCGCCCACCGTATCGCCCACGACGCTGGCCTTATGGCGTTCGCTTCCTTTACCCGTATTGGCCTGGAGGTCGCGCGGTTCATCCTCGATCGCTTTTTTGGCATTATCCCAGGCGCCGCCGGCGTTGGCCATAAAAACAGCCAATAGCTGACCGCTGACAATGACGCCGGCCAGGAATCCGCCCAGCGCTTCAACTTGCAATACCATACCGACTAAGATAGGCATGACCACGGCAATTAACGCCAGGGGGATCAGTTCTTTCTGGGCCGAACGGGTGGAGATGCCCACGATACGCGCGTAATCCGGTTTGACTGTTCCTTCCATGATCCCGGGGATACGGAATTGTTTCCTGACATCTTCTACGATTTGACCTGCCGCCCGGGAAACCGAACGTATGGAAAGGGCGCTGAAAAGCCACGGTAAAGCGCCGCCTAAGAGCAGGCCGACGAAAACCTTGGTATCGGAAATCCGGATGGAATCGATTATCTTATCGGCGGCAAAGCCCAATGATCTCTGCACCTGGCCTACATCGGTAATATAAGAGGCGAATAAACTCACCGCGGCGATAACCGCCGAAGCAATCGCTACGCCTTTGGTAATGGCTTTTGTGGTATTGCCCACCGCATCCAGGTCCGCCATGATCTGGCGGGCTTTTTTGGTTTCATCATCCGTCTGGTCGTGCCAGGACATCTCCGCGATGCCGTTGGCGTTATCGGAAATCGGTCCGTAAGAATCCATGGCCACGTTGTTGCCCGTATGACTCAGCATACCGATGCCGATCATGGCCACGCCGTACAGTACGTAAAGGGGGCTGGACATACCGCCGTACAGCAGCAGCGCGAATATGAAAGAAATCGCGATCACTAAAAGCGCCCACACACTGGACTGCATACCCACGGAAAGACCCGAAAGGATGGTGGTGGCCGAACCGGTCCTGGTGGATTTAACGATTTCCTTTACCGGACCACGTTTGGTAGAAGTAAAATAGGAGGTCAAGGGGTTAAACGCCACAGCCAGTCCCACGCCGATGGATGTCAGCATGGCCAAACGCCAATCGCCGCCATAATAGATGGCCACGATAAATGAAAAGAGTACCGTATTGACGCTGGAGACTTCATACGAACGGAACATGGCTTCTTCTGCATCATGCGCCCGCAGGAACTTTATCGGGAAGCGTTCCCATATGGGTACGGTGAAGGTCCCCAGGATGGAACTGATGACGCCGATGCCGCGAATAATCAATGGGTACACGATCCATTTCAAACTGTGCGCCGGATCGAACTGGACCAGGGCTAAACCGAGGATCAAGGCGGAAACAATGGTTACTTCGTAACTTTCGAAAATATCCGCCGCCATACCGGCGCAGTCGCCCACGTTGTCGCCCACCAAATCCGCCACCACAGCGGCGTTACGGGGGTCGTCTTCCGGGATATCCTTTTCCACTTTACCCACCAGGTCCGCGCCCACATCGGCGGCTTTGGTGAAAATTCCACCGCCCACCCTCATGAATAGGGCCACCAATGTACCGCCGAAACCAAAACCCAACAATGCATCGGGTGAGGCTTTACCGAAAATAATAAAGATGACTGTCCCGCCCAGGAGTCCCAGGCCGTCGGTCAGCATACCGGTAATCGTACCCGCATAATAAGCGATGGAAAGGGATTCGTTAAAACCCCGGCGCGCGGCGGATGCAGCGCGGACATTGGCCTGGATAGCCATACGCATGCCCAACTGTCCTACCAGGAGGGAAAAAATTGCCCCGGTGATAAACGCCAGGGTACGACCGATGGCAATAACCATCTGCGCCGCGGCCCCGAATTCTTCTGTCGCCGCCTCGCTGGGTTTGACAATATAGACGCTGAAAAACAGCGCCGCGCAAAGTACGGCAATAGCAGGTAAGATTGTCTTCAATTGCCGGCCCAAATAACTGTCGGCGCCGATTCGAATTGCATCCCATACCTCTTGCATCTTCGCGGTACCTTTATCTTTCTTCAAGACAGTACCGCGCAGCAGCCACGCATATAAAAGGCTTATAAATGCCGTTACTAAGACGCCCAATACGGCGATTTGTTCAAAGCTGTTAAGTCCATGTCGCGAACCTAGATAGAATACATCCATAGATTTCCTCCATTTTTTGTAATATTTTGGTATTAGTTTGAAAACCGGAACGGTATTATATCAAAAAAATAGG
>JAUPLE010000094.1 GCA_030837085.1 Acidobacteriota bacterium
CGAAACGGAATTGCCAGCGGTCGAACCCGCCTTTTTCGCATAACTCGTCGATGCAGCTTTCCATGGCAAAGGTAACCTGGTTGACGCCGAAACCCCTCATAGCGCCGGAAGGAATATTATTGGTATAAAGGGTTTTAGAAATAATATCCACGTGGGGGACGTGGTAAGCGCCCGCGGCGTGGCCCGCGGCCCGTTCCAATACTTTCATTCCTACGGAAGCGTAGGCGCCGGTATCGCCCATGATTCTGGCTTTGAGCGCGGTTAATTTTCCTTTTTCATCGCAGCCCACGGTATAGTCCATGATCATGGGATGACGTTTGGGGTGCATGCGGATGGATTCTTCGCGGGTTAAGTGAAGTTTCACCGGCCTTTTTAAGAGAAAGGCAAAAAGGGAAACATGGCCCTGGACGGTCATATCTTCTTTGCCGCCGAACCCGCCGCCGTTGGCCACCTGGTTTACTTTAACGTTTTCTTCCGGGAGGCCCAGGATGCGGGCGATTTGTTTCCGGTCTTCGTAAGCGCCCTGGGTCTGGGAAAATAATTCCAGCCCGGCTCCTTTCCCTGTATTCCAGGGCATGGCAATGGCGGTTTCTGTTTCCATGAAAGCATGTTCCACCCGTTGGGTTTCGTACCTGCCGCTGACCACGTAGGCGGATTCTTTAAAAACATCATCTACCGGTTTTCCGCGTTTTACCTCGCAGGTTTCCAGGAGGTTTCCCTGGTCGTGGACTTTTATTGGGCTTTGTTCAGCGGCCAGGAGGTCTGTTAGGGGTTCCAGGATATCATATTTGACGTTAATAAGTTGAACGGCTTCGCGGGCGATGGCTTCCGATTCCGCGGCCACGCCGGCCAGGACGTCGCCGATACAGCGGGTGGTTTCGTCTTGTTTTATCATGACGGGCCAGTCGTTGATGATCAGGCCGTTGAAACGTTGGCCCGGGATATCTTCGGCGGTGAATATGCGGATCACGCCTTTTAGTTTTTGGGCGACTGTTGTATCGATTTTCAGTATTTTGGCGCGGGGGTGGTCGCTGAATTTAAGGGCGGAGTAGAGCATGCCGGGGAATTTTAAATCATTGACGAAAGGGTCCTGGCCGATGGCTTTTTCATAGGCTTTGTATTTGGGGTGGTTGGCGCCCACATTCCCGATGTTTTGCAATTGGATGGATTTATTTTCCCGGAGTGTTTGGCTGGCCAGTTGGATGGCTTCGACGATTTTGATATAACCGGTGCAGCGGCACAGGTTCATTTTCAGAGCTTTAATGATATCGTCTTTGGAGGGTTTGGGGTTCGTTTGCAGGAGGATTTTGGCGCGGGTGAGGAAGCCTGGGGTACAGAATCCGCATTGAACGGCGCCTTTTTCCACGAAGGCGCGCCCCAGGGTTTGTTTAAGGGGTTCAGGGAATCCTTCGATGGTAATGATTTCTTTTCCCTGGACTTTTTTCATGGAGGTAATGCAGGAGAGGGTGGGGTGGCCGTTCATTTCCACCATGCAGGCGCCGCAGGCGGCCTGGCCTGAGCATCCGTCTTTGGGCGAGATGATCCCCTCGATTTCTCGCAGGTAGTGTAACAGGGAGATGGAATCATTGCCATCGAAATTTTTTTCTTTTCCGTTTAATTTAAATGATATCATATAAAACCCTGGTTGTAGAATCTGGGGTAATATTATATCAGAAGGTGGAGTAAATGGAAATTGGGAGGAAGAAAAATTTACAATGCGGTTATAAACGCTGACGGTTTATAACCGCATGTAAAGGTTCATAAGGCATAATTTCTGCGCTTATTTTTTCTTTTGCACGGGCGCCTCTTCCAGTTCTTCGATGATTTCTTTCTTCAAACCGTCTTTGGCGCCCTCAAAAAAATTTTTGACATTGCTCATGGCTCTTTCAGCCGTGGCTTTCACTTGATCGATGGATTTTTTGGCTTCATTGCTGATCTTTTCGTAATGTTCTTTGACATCTTCAGCGACTTTACCGGAAGCATCCTTTATTTTCTTTCTTGTTTCAGCTCCTGACTGTGGAGCATATAACAAAGCCACTCCAGCGCCGATCGCTGCGCCGGCCACAAACCACAATAAATTGGAAACACCATTTCTGTTTTCACTCATGTTTCTTACCTCCCTTGATTTTTTTTACTAAATTCCAACCGAACTTGATTGCCGGGATAAAGGCAAGTAGTCCGGCGGATCTTTTCAAGATATTTACATTGATGTATTTTAAAGAGTCGGATACGACTTCGACAGTCTCTTTTGAGGAATCCAGGACAGCGTCGACTTTTGCCAGGTCCTGGTCGACTTTTTCGCTGAGGATTTTCAAGCGGATGGCCAGGTCCCTGAATTGGCTGGAAGTTCTTTCCAGGTCCGTTAGCAGGGACTTTAGTAGGTTAATGGCCGGGACCAACGTCAGCACCAGCACCAGGAAGCCAACCGAAAAAATCAACGCCGCAATAAAAACAATAAGTACGATGGATGTATTCATTTTATTCCCTCATAGACTCTTATATTATATTCAATCAAATTTTTATGTCAACACCCGGAGAGGTTAAAATAAAAAAATTTGGTCTCTTTATCTGTTTTCCTGGAAATTTGAAATCATTGGGTTTTTTGTTTATAATACGGGTATGAGAGTTAAAACCGAACAAAAGAAAAAATTGCGTAGGGACTTTGGTCTCCGCGTGAGGCAATTGCGTGAGTTGAATGAACTGTCCGTGAAGAAAATGGCGGAGATGCTTCATATTGACCGGGTTTCCTTACTGAGGCATGAAGCGGGGCAGTGGTTACCGGAGTACCCGATTTTGCAGAGGATATCCGACATATTTAATGTATCGATGGATTGGCTGCTGTTCAATAAGGGGCCGATGTTTTACAACCAGAAAGAATTGGAGGCAAAAGCAGCGGCCGCGGAAAAACATGACTGTATGAAATCATTGAAGGAGGAGTACCGGGAATTGTTGGAGTATATGGAAAAATATCCGGTGCTGCGGTATGAGCTTTTGTTGCAGTTCCAGAAGTTTCTCAGGGAGCAGCAGGGGCAGCAGACTCCTGCCGTTGAAAAAAAGGAAGAGGGATAATCTTTTCCTGGGCTGGAGATTGCTGTCCGGGGGCATGGCGTTTCTCATATCTATCATCGATTGGAAAATATTAATCAGCGTTTTAAAAATATTATTCAGCGGTTTCGTTATACTATTTAGCGTTTAAATCATATTGTTCAGCGTTTACTACATAATATTCAGCGATTGTATTATACTGTGTAGCGTTCGCAAAATATTATTCAACAATCGATCCATACTATGCAGCGGTCACAAAATACTATTCAGCAATTGTGCTATGCTACTCAGCGTTTGCATTATACTGCTCAGCGATTGCAAAATACTATTCAGCGATCGCATATACTAATCAGCATTTGCAGCATACTATTCAGCGCTCGCAAAATACTATTCACGGTTAGCAAAATACTATTCAGCATTTGAGGAATATTAATCCTCATTTTAATTGGAAGGGGGTATGTTGGGAATATAAAGGGGTCTAAAATTGGCTGCATAAGGTGTGAATGCCGGAGCAGGAGGCGCAATAATTAATGATTTGATGCCCTTACATGTAAATAATGGTAAAGTGTGAGTGATAAGGCGTGAGTGGTAAGTGGTAAGTGGTCAGTGGTATAGTGGTAAGTGGTGAAAGGATGAGCACTTTTTAAAATAATTCGGAATGAGAACCCATCCTTACCAATTCGAGTTCCTTTGTTTCTTTATTTATTCGGTAGATCAAAAGCCAATCCGGGCTAATATTGCATTCCATGCATCCTTTCCAGAATTCCCAGGTCTTTAAACAGTTCTTCCGGTGTTTCAAAGCGCTTGACATTTTTACCTTTCTCAATGTCTTGAAGCGCTTTGAGGGTGACTTTATTAGGAGGCTTCACGGCGAAAGGTATTTTATTGCGGGCCAGGATAAGACGATAGTACATGTTGATAGCCGTGGAATGATTAAGACCTAATTTATTAAGTATTTTCCCAACTTTTTTCTTTAAATCTTTGTCAGTTCGAACAGATACTGTGCTGGCCTGGGGAATATTGACCTCCTTATTCCTGTCAATATTTATACGCAATTAACAGGTTTTTGTCAACCCTCTTTTTTAATAATCCATGAAAAAAGCGTACCAGGGGCCCACAATTTGCCTGTACTTTTTCGCCCCTATTATTGGCACAGCATTAGAAATCATTATACCTCTTTTAAAGGAAATGTGCAATGAAGACTTAATCGCCCGGATTTGGAAGTTTAAATATATCATACAACTGGAACCAGGGTAGGGCAACAATATTTTCCGCTAATTATCAATTAACAATTAGAAGGACCCTCATCGTGATATTCCATCCGGTTCCCACAAAAAATCAAAACCAACTTCTTTAACGTGGTCCCGCCAATGGCTTTTTGAAATTTCTCATCGAGGCTGTAACGACTTAATTGTTCTTCCGCCTCTACTTTAAGTTCCTGGATTTTCTGTTGGTTGGCCGGTTCATTTTCCGATGGTTTGATGTATTTTAATTCCACCAGGTAGGAATATTTGATGGCCGGGTACTGGATCAACATCGGGGCCAATGCCAGATCGGCGAAACCCTGGTTCATTTCGGTTTCCGGGTATACATTATATAATGCGCCCAGGCCAAAATAAACATTCCAGAATACCTGGTGGGCCTTTTCACCGCTCATTAAATCCCTTAAACTTAAAGACGCTTCCATTCGTTCGGCGATATATTCCACCAGCGCCTGCCAGTTTCCCCTATAGGCCATGCCTTTCATCAACTCGGTGTATTTTTCGGTATCCAGGCGCAATAAGCCGGTTTCTTCATAGGTATCGTTGATGTAATCGTAGAATAATCGCTTGACCATTTCATTGGGAATGGCGAGCACCGGGGTATTTTCATCATCCATGCCCCGGATGGTTAGCAATCCGAAGTAATACAGCAGGGAAATAAAATTTTTTGGTTTGGCCACTTCA
>JAUPLE010000095.1 GCA_030837085.1 Acidobacteriota bacterium
GCCCCGGAAACCCTGGATTCGCTGCCGGGGGATATCCGGGAACTACTGGAGCACTTGAAACGTATCCCTTTATTGCGTTATGAAACGCTGGCCTCGTTTCATAAGTTCAAACAGGAATATAAGGAAATGGTGTCGGCGGCCATGGTATAGATGAATTGCGTCCAGGTGCATCAAGTTATGGCCCGTAGACCATGAAAACCTTGCTCTTACACCTACCCTTTTACCGGTTTATTCTATTGGTAAAGGAAGGGCCCAATATTTGCCTTTCCCCTTCGCGTCTCCTGGCGTTCTTAGCGGCTTGTTTTTCCCCCAATGTCAATCTTTATAAAGATTGACATTTTAAAACCCTCTCTAATCAAGCATCTCAAAAAAAAGATGTCAACTTTTATAAAGATTGAACAAAAATCCGGGGATTATGCTATCTTATTATCTTATGGTTGAATTTAAAGAGGATTGAAATGAGAAAAATTAAAATGTCTATGAAAAACGTTTCGATGGTAGGTAACCAATGAATGACAAAATAGAAAACAAAGAACCGTCCTCCCAATTCTTGAAAACAGATAGGGGGAAAACTAAATCCAACGCCGTCGAAACTCCGTCCATCGCCTTACCCAAAGGCGGCGGCGCCATCAAAGGCATCGATGAGAAATTCTCCGTGAACGCGGTCAACGGTACCGCTTCTTTTTCCATTCCCCTTCCCTTCTCCCCGGCCCGGGGCGCTTCGCCCACTTTAAATTTATCTTATAATTCCGGCGCCGGGAATGGCGTTTTTGGCCTGGGATGGTCCCTGGGCCTGCCTTCCATCAAACGCAAAACCGATAAAAAGCTGCCGCAATATTTCGACGCTATCGATTCGGATACCTTTCTCTTTTCCGAAGCCGAAGACCTGGTCCCGGAACTAATCGTCGATACAACCGGCAACTATATTATCCACGAAACCGATTCGGTGGGTAACCGATTTACCATTCGTTTTTATAAACCACGTATCGAAGGTCTCTTTGCCAGAATTGAACGATGGACCGAAAAAGCAAACGGCGTTATAAAGTGGCGGGTCATTAGCAAAGAAAACGTCACCACGCTTTTCGGTTGGAGCGCGGCCTCGAGAATTTCCGATCCCAAAGACCCCGGTAAAATATTCGAATGGCTGCCGGAATTTGTTTTCGATGACAAAGGCAATTGCTCCCATTATATTTATAAAAAGGAAGACGGCCTGGGATGCGATCCCCTGCTCCTGCATCACCGCAACCGCTTTGCAAACGGCGATATCACTTACACCAACCTCTATTTGGAAAAGATTTTATACGGCAATAAAACCCCTTACACCACCTTCAACAGTCCGTTACCGCCTGAATCCGATTACTTTTTCCAGACCGTCTTCGACTATGGCGAATACGATATCGATGCGCCTTACGATAAAATAAATAACTGGAACTTTCGAAAGGACGCTTTTTCAGAATATAAAGCGGGTTTTGAAATCCGCACCACCCGGTTGTGTCAACGGGTCTTGCTTTTTCATTATTTCGCTGAACTGCCGGGCGGTTCCGCGTTGGTCAAATCATTGGATTTCGATTATGATACGGCCAAAGAAGAGGGCTTTACATTTTTAAAGGCCATTACCGTACGCGGGTACATCAAGCAAGACGATGGGGCCTTTACTTATACCATGAAGAACCTTCCGCCCCTCGAATTCGATTATCAAAAACACGATTGGAACAGCGATGTAAAAAGTATTTCGCCCGAAGACCTGGCGCAAGCGCCCGTGGGATTGGACGAGTCCCAATATCAATTCACGGATTTATTTAATGAAGGTCTGGCCGGCATTCTGACCGAACAGGGCGACGGCTGGTATTACAAACATAATCTCGGCAGCGGCAAATTCGAACCCGCGAAATTGGTTTCTCCCAAACCCTCCTTCACCGGTTTGGGCAGCCGGTTGCAATTACTGGACCTGGACGCGGACGGCGGCAAACAGTTGGTGAACTTCAATACCGAACCCAAAGGGTATTTCGAATTAAATGACGACAACCGCTGGGAGACCTTTCGAACCTTCAAAAACCTGCCCAACATCGATATGCGGGACCCCAATACCCGGTTGCTGGATGTGAACGGCGACGGCAAAGCCGACGTCCTGATTACCGAAGATCATGTATTTACCTGGTACGAATCCGCCGGCAGGGAAGGGTTTGAAAGTTTTCAGCAAACGCCGAAACCCTTTGATGAAGAAGCCGGGCCGCATATCGTGTTTTCCGATCCCACCCAGACTATTTTCCTGGCCGACATGTCCGGCGACGGTTTAACGGACATTGTCCGGATTCGCAATGGCGAAATCTGTTACTGGCCCAACCATGGCTACGGGAAATTCGGGGCAAAGGTGGGTATGGATCATGCGCCGGTGTTCGACCATCCCGGTTCATTCAACCCGGCGTATTTGCGGTTGGCGGACATTGACGGCTCCGGCGCCACGGATATTATTTACCTGGGGAAAAATAAATTTTCCTGCTGGATGAATTTAAGCGGTAACGCATTCAGCGCCATACCGTTTGAAATTGATAATTTCCCAGAAATACACAACCTGGCCAAAATTACCGTTACCGATTTACTGGGCAACGGCATCGCCTGTATTGTTTGGTCCAGCGGTTTGTCCAAAGACGCCCAATCTCCTTTGAAATACATCGACCTGATGAATGGCAAGAAACCCCATATTATGATTGCTTACAAGAACAATCTCGGTAAAGAGGTTTCGCTGGAATATACGCCTTCCACAAAATTCTACATCGATGAAGATCGGAAGAGCA
>JAUPLE010000868.1 GCA_030837085.1 Acidobacteriota bacterium
GCCTGGACTACATTTTCCGGCGTGTGCTTTGCTAATTTTAATTCCAGTTTTTGTTCCCGGACAAACTTGAGAATGTCTTCCAGCAGCCGTTCGATCATCAGCGTGGAATCGATAATTTTATCTGTATACTTCTGCTCGGTATCCGGGAGTTTTGATTTTAACATATCGACATAACCGTTAATCACGATCAAGGGATTCCGGATATCGTGCACAATGGACGATGCGAAATTACCGATCAGGGCGAGGTTTTCCTTCTTTTGGAGTTCTTCTTTTAAATTACTCAGGTCCCTGGAATCGCTTTTTATCTTTTTTTGTATTAAGGCCAGTTCCCGGACTTTAAACATCCGCGTCTGTAGGTCGTTTACTTCGATGCGTTTCTCTATGAAATCCTTGAGTAGGAGAAGTTCTTTATTTATTCTTTTATTGAATTCCCGGATATACAGGAACAAGGAAACGCCAAAGAGAATGAAAACACCCAGGATAGCCAGGATAAAGTAGGCCAAATGATCGATCGGTTGTTTTCTAAAAAACAGGGACAAGGCTCCCAGGATGAATACCAGGAGCAAAGACATGAAAATTATCATGAAGTAGGGAATCCTCATGATATAACGGTTGATGGATATTGTTTTAACCTGATCCTTAATTTTTTCCATAATCAATTCCTTTTCAAAATCTCCTTGCATATTTTGATTTCGATTTGTACATTGTACATTGCATTTTTACCACATTTTGAGATATAAGTCAAAGGGTTATATAGCTCTATCTTGTATATTACCCTTTCCTCTGATATAATATCAACTGAAACAGGAGAAGCAATGAACAGGAGATTCAATATAACAGGTGCTTGCATACCGGAAAGACATTATATGGTGGATATATCCGACAAGATAAACGAGATATTTAAAATGGTTGAACAGGGTGATTATTTCGTCATTAACCGCCCCCGCCAATACGGGAAAACCACCACCATCTATACGCTAAACCGACTGCTTAAAACTTCCGGTGAGTATTTTCCGATCAATATAAGTTTCGAAGGCATCGGGCAAAAAGGATTCGAAAATGAGGTCGTATTTATCGAAGCATTTTTCCTCTTGCTAAATGAAGAATTTACATCACAGGGCAATGAAAACCTGGTAACGTTTTTAGAATCAAGCCCCATCCCGGATCGCATGGATAAACTGGGATTATGGATCAAAAACCTGGTTAAAAAAACCGGGAAAAAGATCGTACTCATGATCGACGAGGTCGATAAAAGCAGCAACAACCAATTATTCCTTGACTTCCTGGGCATGCTAAGAAATAAATACTTGAAACGCGACGAACCGGGGCAACCGACTTTCCACAGCGTGATATTGGCAGGTGTCCATGATGTCAAAAGTTTAAAAATCAAATTTAGGAAGGATTCCGAATCAAAATTAAACAGCCCCTGGAATATCGCCGTGGACTTTAAAGTGAACCTTTCCTTTTCCGCCAATGAAATTCGCTCCATGCTTGAACTCTATACGAAAGAAGAACAGGTGACGCTCGATATCCCGTTTTTTGCCGAACGATTGTTTTATTTGACTTCCGGGTATCCTTTCCTGGTAAGCCAATTGTGTAAAATTATTCATGAAGAATTATTACCGACCAAAGAAAACAATCGCCAATGGCAACCGGAAGACCTGGAAAAAGCGGTTCAAATTTCTCTTAATACCGATAATACAAATTCCGACAGCCTTATTCAAAACCTTGAAAATAACCCGGACCTTTATGAATTGGTATTTAATATCATCATGAACGGGGCCGGGTATTCATTTAATACGAATAACCCCATCATTCTTTTTGGGAAAATTTACGGCGTCTTAAAAGATGAGAATGGGAAGGCAAAAATTCATAACCGTTTGTATGAGCAGCGTATTTACAATTACATGGCTTCGAAACTGGAAACATCGGGCAAGGCGATACTGAATCATTTTACCGCTAAATACCTTGATGAAACCGGCGGCCTGGATATTAAAAAAATCATCCTGAAATTCCAGGATTTTATGAAAGAAAACTACAGCCAAAAGGACCGGGAGTTTCTTGAGCGAAACGGCAGACTTTTGTTCCTGGCCTTTATCAGACCTATTATCAATGGCCGGGGATTTGATTTCAAAGAGGTCCAGGTTTCCGAAGAAAACCGGTTGGATATCGTCGTTACCTTTGAAAATAAAAAATACATTATCGAACTTAAAATATGGCGCGGAGAATCCTATCACCAGGAGGGTATCCGGCAGTTGTGCGGTTACCTGGACGCGCAAAATGAAACAACCGGTTACCTGTTGGTTTACGATTTAAGAAAGGAAAGCGGTCTTATCGGCAAAAACGAGTTCATTGAAACGGATGGTAAGACTATTTTTACCGCCTGGGTATAACTCAAGTTCTTCCCATTGTTTTTATTCGAGGTGAATATAATGAAGAAATTGATGATTGCGATTGTGTTGAGTTTGTTGGGTTTGTTGAGTTTAGTGTTGTGTGCATCCACGGAGGAAATCAGACCCCCCCTGGATGATGTGGGCTTCTGTTGGCAAAAGGACCAGATGAACCGGCTGGTGGATTACCTTAAATCTATAGAGACGGAATCCTTTGATCTGCCGCGCCTGGTGGCCGGGATATCGGTGCATGATGATTATCTCTACGCCGGGCGTATTTATTACCCGCTTTTCAGTCACATCAAAACCCGTGAGGTGGTGGTTTTCGGCGTTACCCACGGGACTGTGCGGAAAGCCATCGGCGACCCGCAGGGAAAGTTGATCTTCGACGGATTTTCCTATTGGACCGGTCCTTACAAAAATGTCGGGGTGTCGAAGCTGCGGGAATACCTGGAAGAGAACCTGGATAAGGGATTCTACCAGGTGAATAACGAAGCGCATAAATTGGAACATTCGATCGAAGCCATGATCCCGTTTTTGCAGTACTTTAATCCTGACATTGTCATCACACCTATTATGGTCACGGGCATGGATTTCGATACCATGGACCGGTTGAGCGATTTGCTTGCCGGTCATATTGCCGCTTATATTAAAAAGAATAACCTGGAAGTAGGGAAAGATATTTTCTTTCTTATTTCCGCCGACGCCAACCATTATGGGAAAGATTTTCAAAATACGGTTTTCGGCGAAGATGACCAGGCGCATCAAAAGGGAATCGCCCACGATAGGGAAATTGCCGAATCCTGTCTTTCCGGGGTTATGGCTAAAGAGAAGATCAAGGATTTGACAGGTCGGTTGTGGGGGGCCACTTACAAGGATTTCAAGGACACGGTGTGGTGTGGGAAATATTCAATTCCTTTTGGCATGTTGACAATTATGAAAACGTTGGATTCCCTGGAGAAAGGGAAGCAATTGAAAGGGAAAATTCTTCGCTATTCGGATACGTATACGGAAGGTGTGCTGCCGTAGAAAAAGCCCGGGTTTGGGATTACTGCGCCGTTTTCTCTCAAGCATTGGGTCGGTTTTTTCACAGCGGGATATTATCTGGAATGATGAAAAGCTCTGCCACCAGGGCACCAAGACACCAAGGTTTTTTAATAAGACCTCTTGGTGAACCTTTGTGCCTTTGTGCCTTGGTGGCTATTTTTATGTTGGGTTTTCCATGGAGGATGCTACCAGTTCTTTGTTTTCTTCTTTGAACTTGTGAAATTGTCCCAGTATTTCGTAGCGCAGTCTTGGGATACGTTCCATGTGTTGTAGGAGTTCTTTCACGTCTTCGAGGAGGAGGGGTTCTTTTACTCCCAATTTTTCCGCTAATGTGTCCTGGTTTTTAGAGATCATGGTTCCTTTGCCGCAGATCAGCCAATCCAGCGATATATTAAAACGAGTTCCTAATTTATACAGTGCGCCGATACCGGGAACGGTCAGGCCGTTTTCATTTTTGGTATAGCCGGTCATGGAAATACCGAATTGAGCGCCCATTTCGCCACGTGAATAATTTAAAGCGGCGCGCGCCGACCTTAACCGGCGTCCAATATCCCTTAATAGACTTTTTTTATCCATTTTATTTGCTCCTTAAACGTTACGATCCATATTATACGAAAATTCGGGGCAAAGGTTTCATTAAATGTCCTTGATAGTCAAAAATGAGATTGATAATACGGTAAAAAAGCGTATAAAGGTATTATATAGACTATTGAGGTTATATAAATACTTCGGGAGGACTTTTTGAACCTGAAGAGGCAATAATCCGCTTATTAAGATTAAGATGGTCTTAATAGGGTAATTAGTAGCCTTATATATCCATTTCTTAGCTTAATAAGGCAAATGCTTTCCTTTTTAAAACATTATTGGCCTTAATGGGGTTAAGCGATTGCTTTATGGCAATCATACGACCTTGACGGGACTAAATGTGCGTAGATTTCCGGGTTGTTCTTTCCCGGCGGGCCGGTTAATTTTAAATTCTAGGCCCACGGAACACACGGAAAACACAGAAGTTTTTTGTTTGTCTTTTGTTCATTCTCTTTTTGGAGGTTGTTTGTAATTAGTGGTTTGTAATTTGTGAATTAAGGGATTAATGGGACATGCAAGAAAAGTTCCCTACCAATTGATGCCGGTACAGGGCCTGATGATGTTCAGGGCATAAATCTCCCGGTACAGTCCTACAAATAGGAACCCCACGCAGTGGGGTGGGGTGGACTTTAGAAATATTTTCGTTTATAATCACCATATGGAAAAAGCATTATATAAATTATATGGCATTACTTTTCGAGGAGGTGGGCTTTGAAGGCCGGGGCAGCGATTCCTATCCTGGTAGAGAGATTACGTCAAAAAAGAGTCATCCTTTTCGTAGGCGCGGGGTTATCCCAGGGCTCAGGTCTCCCGGGTTGGAAAAAATTGTTTGAGCCTTTCTGTAAAAAACTGGGGTGTCCTGATGAGGAGAATTTCCCGGCAGTGGCCACCACACTGATCCAGGAACACATTCATAATCGTAAAGAAATTATTGAACATATCGTGAAACAAATCGGCGCCGTCAACCTGGAGTTGAATCCCAACCATGAGTTGATTAAACGACTCCCGTTTAATATTATTATCACCACCAATTACGACAATCTCCTGGAAGACCTTTACGGCGCTTCCCGGCTCACGCGGATATATTCGGACGAGAACATGGCCTATTTCGATCCCCTTTCCGCCAAAAGGCAATTGATTTATTTGCACGGCGATATCAATCACCCCGACCATATGGTGGTTTCCAGTATCGACTACCAGAATTTTGCCGATACCCGGCCCATTATGGTGGAGCGGTTGAAAACCCTGACGCAGGATTATACCTTCCTGTTTATCGGCTACAGCGCCGGCGACACCAACTTGCAGGCGGTGTTCGATCATTTCCGGATAACTTATAAAGAAAATGCCAACCGCCACTTTATCGTCATGGAGGACCCCGGCAAAGTCAAACAAACAGAACTCTCTACCCGGTTCGGCATTGAACCCGTTATCCTCAAGGATAAAAAGGAATTAACCTCTTTTTTACAGGCGTTGTTGGATGCTTATGAAAATCCCGCCCTGGCAAAGGCTGCCGGTACGGAAGAAGAAGCCGGGATTGCTGACGATGGGATTACGGGGGATATGGATACCGGGTTTGTCGATGATTTCATTAAAGCCGGGGGAACTCGCGGCCCCCAAACCGCTGCCGCCCTTTCTACACCGGTCATGTCCCCGGGTTTCCAGCCGCTGAAACCCTTTAACGTTCCCGGGGTCGATCCCCATTTTACCGGACGTGAAACGGAAATGGATTTGCTGAAAAAGGCATTGCTGGATAAACAAATCGTGGCGGTTTCCGGTTTGTTCGGCATGGGGGGCATCGGCAAGACCAGCCTGGCCAAACAGGCAGCGCACCAGCTCCACCGGGACGGTTACTTTAAAGATGGGATTTGCTGGCACCGGCTCGAAGCAAAAAAGTTACCCGTTTCCCTGGAAGAATTGGCCGACGCCTTTGGCGCGGCCTGGTTAAAGGAAATCAAACCTTTGGAAACCCAGGTCCGGTATTTCCAGGCAGTGATCCAGGACCGGGATATCCTGTTTATCCTTGACAACGCCGAATACCTGGAAAATATCCCGCCCCTGCTGGACCTGCTGCGCAACCATCCTGTTCTTATCACCAGCCGGCGCCGATTAACCGGGCTGGCCAGTGAGATGGACATACACCGCCTGGACAATGGCCAATCCGCGCAGCTCTTTATCAAGACCTGGAAGCAGGTGGACCGGGAAGGGGAAATTGAAAAAATCACGGCGGCAATGTCGCCCCATGAGTTAAAGGTTTTTCACGCGGTATGCACAAGGCTGTTGGGTAATTTACCGCTGGCCATTACCATTGCCGGTAGTGTTCTGCGGTTCAAAAAGATTGACATAACCGGTTTTCATGAGCTTCTGGCAGAGAAACAATTGGGCCTGCTTCGGGACCCCAATAATGTCTATAAAACCGAAGCGAAAGATAAGAATGTCCGGCTCTCTTTTGATCTCTCTTTCGACCAACTTCCCGCCGATGGGATTGAGCAGTCGCTGTTTGCCGTGATGGGGATCTTCGGCGGCGAGGATTTCAGTCCGGAGGCCCTGGCCGCCATTTTCAAAGAGGAGAAAAAAGAAGTCATCGACAGCGGGGTGGAAATATTGGAACAGCTTTCCATGGTGCAGGCCAGGGAAAACCGGCGGCTCTACCTCCATCCCCTGCTGCGGCAATATGCCCAGGAAAAACTCCCACAATTTAAGGGCGATGCGGCCTATGAGGCCATGGCCGGTTATTACCTGGAACTAGTTGAAAACAATCCCCAGGCCCTGCATTACGAATGGAAGAACGCCTTATCTTTCGTGGACTGGTGCCTGGCACATTCGCGGGAAAAAGACGGCCTCTTCCTTATTGAAAAAATCGATTTGTTTCTTTATGAGACCGGCAATTGGACCGGCCGGGAAGAGTGGCTGAAAAGAGGCATTGAAATATCCAATCGCATTGAGGATGTATCCAATCTCGGTTTTTTTACTGAAAGGATACAAGATTTGTATCACAGGCAGGGCAGACACTCGGAACGAAAGGAAGTAATTCACACACTGTCTGATTATTGCCGCAGGTTCAGAACATTGGAAAAGGAAATCCCCTGGATTAATTATCTATTAGCAGCTTCTTCTTTTGAATGCCATGAAATGGAAGAAGCCTATTATACCAATCTCAAGAACATTAAAGAGGCATTGTTTTACGGGAAAAAAGAAGAAATCGGGGCTGTTTACAAAAACCTGGGCAATATATGCCGACGAAGCGGTCATCTCCCGGGAGCATTGCAGTTCTACCGGTCCATCCGGGTGATACAAGAAAAATTCGGCACTCTAAAAGAAAATAAAATCAGGGCAGTCGGTGATGTTAGTGATATCTACCTGGACCTGGGCCAATGGACCGAAGCTTTGGAATGGCTTAAACGATATGAGAGCGAACTGGCCGAAAATCCCCATAAGGAACTGGAAGCGGATCTATTTCAAAGATATTTCTTGTACTATCTTGAAGCCGGGGATACCGGGAAAGCCCGGGATTATTTAAATAAATATAAAGAGACCGGCACGGAGTTCAGTAAGGTTACCACTTCGGCAGAATTATTTTATTATGAAGGTCTGCTGGAAAAAGCCGGGGGCCAATACGAAAAGGCTATCTCAACCTTTGAAAAAGCAATGCAATTCTACCGGGATATTCGGCGGGAAGACGAAACCGGGAAGTGTTTCCTACAAATGGGCATCTGCGGAGTAAAGTTGAACAATACCCGGAAAGCCCGGGAATATCTCCAGGCTGCCGGCGATATTTTTAAGAAATATCGAATTGAACCATTATTACGCTGCTTACAGGAAGCTTATTATGCCCTCCTGGAAGCCCGCTCCGCCTATGACGAACAAGCGGTTCGGCTCATTAACCGGGCGAAGAATACCTACCGGCGCATGGGCATTGAGAATTTACGGGAATTGCTGGAAATCGAAGCGGAAATTCGCAAGGAAATCGGCGACGACCGGTTTAACGTTCTTGTAAACCGCTTAAAAGAGAACGGGACCGCTAATGAGACTATTGATTTCGGCGCTGAATTCCTGGAAGTGGACCCGGAACAAAAAGAGATTATTTCTCCCATCGACCAACGTGAAATGGCCTTGATTCCCGCTGGCTTTATCGAATCGCCGCATTATGAATACACCCTTTACCTATACCCCTTTTATATGGATCGCTGCCCGGTGACCAACAGCGATTACAAAAAATTCATCGATGCCATGGATATGGAAACGCCGCCCCAGTGGCAAGAAGGAAAAATACCCGCGGGAATGGAAGATCACCCGGTGGTGGGGATTACTTATGATGAGGCCCTGGCCTATGCCCAGTGGGCGGGGAAGGATTTGCCATTAGAAGAGGAGTGGGAAATTGCCGCCGGGATATCAGAAAAAAATGAGCCGGGAATTAAGGGGGAAAAGAAACTATTAGGTATGCAATATTTACTTTCAATAAATAAAGAACAACACGAACTATTTAGCGATAATCCCTTGAATATTAAGACTCATCCGGTAATAGAAGATAGAGACAATCGCAGCCCCTACGGCATCTGCGATCTCCTGGGCAATGTCTTTGAATATACTCAATTTTTCTCAACTTCCCCTTTGGGGGAAATCCCCCTTACTTTAAAAGGCTTTTCCTGGCTGAGACCTTCTTTTAATGAGAAAAACGACATCACCGACGGCCATTATTCGTTTACTTTTCAAAGGTGGGCGGATGTGGGATTCCGTTGTGTCAAGCGAATCTTCCGAAAAGAAGACGCCCAGCGCTTTATCACCGACGGGGATAAAACAAGGGATTGGAAGAGACAATGGTGGTATAGACGGGCCCAACATTTATTCGATACCCTTACTTCCGGGTATTTTAACGATCCGCTGGAACCGGTTATCGCCAAAGGGTTAATCTGCTGCCAAAACCTGCTGGACCTTTCCCCCGGCCATAAAAAGGCCGTTTACCTGTTAACCCGGTTCAACTTTTACCAGGATGATTTATCCGGGATCAAGGAGTTCTTCGACAACAACCTGTATCCTTTGCTGGCCAGTGAAAAAGAAGCAGCCGCATTTAATTGGAATCGCATGCGGGACATACTTGCCGCTCTCCCCACAGGGAAAGTCCAAGAAGAACCCAATGCCCGGCGTCAAAAATTGGAAGAGCTTATCGCAAAAATCGACCGGTTGTTGACCGTACTGGAAGAGGATATGATAATTGCGGACTTACGATTGACCGGGCGCACTTCCATCAAATCCCTCGAATACCTGCTGAACCGGTTCGAAGAAAAGTTCAGCTTTCTTCAGTACAATCTGATCCAGTTCCTGTGTTTAATAAAAATGAAAGTCAATAAAGAAAAAAAGTCCCTGGAAGCCAGGGCGGAGATAGCATTAGAATTGCTTACACCAAAACTGGAAATGGGAAAGGAAAGCATAATTGTTTTAAAAGTCAACAGCCGGGGACTGGCGCCGGTAAAGGAGATTTCTATCGAATTATCCACGGAAAAAGAACCGGGGCAAAATGAAGACAAACGCCTGGAAATAGCGCGCCGGCAATTTACAATTCCCCACCTGCCGGGCGGCGACTCCCTTAACCTGGAAACCGCTGTTACAGCCCATAAAACCGGGACCTTTCCTCTATATATAATCGCCGCTTACACGAATCCCACCGCCCCGGAAGGAAAACAAGAATCCCGGCAAACCACCACGGTCCGCCTGGAAGTCGCGCCGCCGGGACCCGGTAAACCCGTTACGACACCCCTGGCCGGTTCTTTAGAAAACCCCTATTATACCGGGAGGCCCATACAGGAACCCGGTATGTATTTCGGCCGCGAGGACATACTGGAACGTATCAAAGAAAGACTGGGCCCCAATAATATCATCATCCTCTACGGTCAGCGGCGTACCGGCAAAACCTCCACCCTCTTCCAGCTTAAAAACCGGGTTTACCGGGATACCGCCGTACCGGTAATCTTGGACATCCAATCCATGATGGGCGACGACACGCCATTTTTTTTCTACCGGATGGCGTCGGACCTTTATGACGCTGTAACCCGGATGGATACCCGCATTCGCGCCCAACTGGCGGAACCCATAGTTGATGATTTCAAAGCCAATCCCCAATATAAATACGAACTCTTTTTAAAAAAAGCAATAAACCAGGTAAAAGAAAAACCTATCATCTATTTAATCGATGAATTTGACGGGCTATTCGAGATGATAGAAAAGCAACAGGTAGAACCCACGGTATTGGACAACCTGCGCAGCATCATGCAGCATTATCAACAGGTCTGGTTCATCCTGGCCGGGACGCATTTAATCAAAACCAAAGCGGCGGATTCCAGGTCCGCCCTATTCAATATCGCCACCTATGAAAAAATAGGCGCCCTGGAAGAAAAAGATGCCAGGGCTTTGATCACCCAACCCTTAAAAGGCCAGGTAGAATATGAATCCTATGCCGTCGACAAAATCATTTCCCTCACCAACTGCAATCCCTATTTTATCCAGGCCATCTGTTTCGAAATAATATACAACCTGGAAAAGCAAGGATTACGCCGGGTAACCTTAAAAGAACTCCATGAAGTGGTGGACAAACTATTCCACCAGGGCAGTTCCTATTTCGATCAATTCTGGACCTACCTAAACAAACCCGAAAAACTACTACTATCATTACTGGCGGAAAATACCCGGGAATATGAAAACTCCATCTCCCTGGACCGGGTCAGGGAAATTTGCAAGGGAAAGATCGACCCCAAAGTGGATATTTATAACGTCATCACACAATTAGAAGAAAAAGATTTCCTGGTCCGGCGGGAATACCTTGGGAAACCCCATGTCGGATTTTTCATGGAACTATTTAAGCGTTGGATATTGATTCATCATCCCCTTGAATCCTATGAACTAAACGATACAAAGTAAAAAGCAAGGAGTAACACATGATAAAAATAGATTATATATGCGGGGGCATAGAAAACATCACGGACTTTTACGGCAGGCGGGAACAGATCGACGAAATCAGCCACAGGTTAAAGTCCGGACAATCGGTCTCCATATACGGCGAAAGAAAGATAGGTAAAACATCATTGTTAAAGTACCTTTTCCAGGAGGGCATCAAATACGTTCCCCTTCCCGATCCCAGCCAGGTGATTATCCTCTATGAAACCTTCGCCGGTAAACAAGACACGCCGGTGGAAATCTTTTTCCAGGGACTTTACGAAGACCTCAGCCGCAACATGAACTTCTCGGTCAACCACGAAAAAATGGATAAAAATGTTTTCAATAAATTCATCGCCGATTCGCACTACGATGGAAAACATTTTATCTTCTTCCTGGATGAAATCGACGCCGCCTCGGAAAACAGCGCCTTTGACCATAATTTTTTCAGTTTCCTTCGTTCATTGGCCGATAAATATAAAGTCCAGTACATAATAGCGTCCAGGAAATCCCTCAAACAGTTGATCCGCGAAAATAACGTCGCCTCTCCTTTTAACGGGTTGTTTTCCGGGAACCTTTTTAAGCTGGAAATATTTTCCCCGGAAGAAGCGGAAAATTTTTGCCGGAAGTTATCCCATGACGCGATGGCCGGCGACACCATAGACCCGGAAATAATTGTCCGGCTTGCCGGTCAGCACCCCTTCCTGATCCGCCTGGCCTTCTATCATGCCGTGAACCTCACCATCAAATCGAAAAACAACCGGCCCAATTATGATCAACTCAAATCCATCTTTGAAAAAGAAAGCTATCATGCTTATTTTTTAGATATCTGGTCTCACCTGGAATCAACCGAAAGACGCTTATTAAAAAATATTTCCCTTAACACCCTGCCGGACCGGTTGAAACTCTCCGAAAAAGAAATGATCGATGATTTTAAAAGTAAAGGGTTGATTTACCAGGATGAAAAGCAAAACTATATAATCTTTAATGGATATTTCACGCAATATATCCGGGAATGGGATATCGAGGCCCCCGGGCCGTCGGTAGGAGCCATAGAACCCCCTGATTTCGATAAGGAACAATTTAGCGAGAAATTACAAAAGGCAGAAAAAATATCTATCCCGCCCGGGGAACAAAAGGAAAAAGGAAAAGCACTGGAAGAATTGGTTACCTATTTATTCAGCGCTTATAAACCTTATTTTGAAGTACGAACGCAGGTTCGTTCAAGAACGTCGGCACTGGACCTGCACTTATGGTTTAAACCCGGCGATGATCCGCAGCTAAAAAAATTGGGAGAAGAAATCATCGTCGAATGTAAAAACTGGCGGAATCCCGTGGGGAAACCTGAAATAAATGACCTGGCAGGCGATATGGTCAGTAGAAAATGCAAAACCGGTATCCTCATTTCAAGGGAAGGAATAACCGGTCACGGCTTTAAAGATGCGGAAGGACAGAGGATTATCTGGTTTCTTTCTGAGAATAACCTGATCATATTGGTAATAACATTTAAGGACCTGGAATCCATTGGCAAAGGAAAGAACCTGGTGGATTTAATAAAAGACAAATATTCGGAGTTGGTAGAGGGAAGCCACATTAAAGACCTGTTTGCCTGAAAAAACCTTAGCCGGTAAATTTATGATAATTCACGATAATTCGTGGGCCAAAAACTTTTTGCAGAGCTATTTCAATGGCAAAAAAACAATTTTACCTTCCCATTCATTTTCAAAACTCAAATCTACCAACAGCAGTATATCTGCAATGACCTGGTTAATAGGTGGCTTTCGCCTGTCTGGCCAATAGACGATCACGAATACCCTGGTTATCAAAAAGCGATGAATATTGTCGCTTGACTTCGTTAGCCTTATACCGCCACTGGTTTAAATACTCTTCAATCTCTTCAGGCCGCCGAAGATAATAACTTAAAATAGCATACACATCAGCCAAATGGAGAGTAGGATAGCGATAAACAATTTCCTCAGCGGCTGCCCCCTCTTTAAATGCGGTAATAACCGTATCAAGAGTTACACGTGTGCTGCCTACGCGAACGACTCCATCCGAGTCAGCCTTTAAAGGAACCTGCTCTTGCTCTATTCTCAATATCATAAATTCTCCTTAAACATTAATAATATAAACGCTTATTCATCTCCTGTCAATAGATTCGATGAATTTATTTTGACAGGCTTATCAATCCTGTTGTTTTTGAAAGAACTTTTATTAAATGAAAATCGGCCTGTCCCGTAATATCGTAATATCCCCGTAATATCCCTCAATTCGATAGTCAACCCAGAACTCAGTGTCGTTTAGTGCTTGACAAATTCTGATCTGTGCCATAAAATAAATCCATGAAGGAAAAACAAAACGACCAAGATAACAAGACCTTTAGAAAACCAAAGAGAATATTCGAAGATTCCGGGGCCGTAAATCCAGTCAATGCTTATTTCACTTTCCTGGACCATGTGACCAACACCAAGAACCAGGACATCCAAACCATGATCGATGGGGGCCGCTATTTTTCCATCTTCGCCCCACGTCAAAGTGGCAAAACCACCTTTTTTAAAAGATTGTGCGATCGGTTGCACCAGGACCGGACCTATATCGGTATTGTTTTAAGTTTTCAGCAATATGAAGGGTTAGAGAAAAGCCAATTTTATGCAAAAATTGAAGAAGAACTCTATGAACAACTAACCAACCGATTAAATGAAGTCGGCTGCGATAAGTACGATACCGTTGCTCAATTCCTGGAAAATTTTCATCTCACCGACCATCTCTCTTTCGGGAAGCTCTTCACGGAATTAAACCGCATCCTTCAATTTAAAAAAATCGTCATTTTCATCGATGAGTTTGACGGTATCCCCCGCGGCGAGCTGGGAAATTTCCTGGCCACATTACGGGATTTATATCAAAAATATAAAGAGGTAAAACAAAAAGCCCTCTACTCCATCGCCCTGGTGGGCATCCGAAACATTACCAAATTGGTGGTGGGCGGCGTGTCTCCCTTTAATATTGCCGACCAGGTACACCTGCCCCCCTTCTCCCTGGACAACATCCGCGACCTCTACGGACAATACACCGCGGAAACCAACCAACCCTTCACCGAAGCCGCGGTAAAACGAATCCATACGGAAACCGCTGGGCAACCCTGGCTGGTGAACCGCCTGGCCACCATCCTCACAGTGAATATCAAACCGGGAACAGTGGCGCCGATAGACGATCCGGACGTAGAAAAAGCCCTTCAACACCTACTGGAAGAGAACAACGATCATTTCGATAACCTCTATGAGAAAGCTAAATTGTACAAGGAAACCTTTGTGGAAATCGTCTTTGATCACGTGGAATACTACCCTGACGATGAAGATCAATCCTGGTTGAAACAATATGGACTGATTAACAAAAAAGACGGTAAAGCAGTAGTGGCCAATCCTATTTATAAAGAAAGGTTTATCAAGACATTTTTCCGGGAAGTGAAAGCTTCGCAAGAAATCGAACCGGCGGCATACCTGTTACCCAATAACCGGTTGGATATGGTGAGCATCCTGCAAGATTTTAGCTTATATATAGCCAGGATTGGGGTCAGGGCCTTTTATGAAAAAGGGA
>JAUPLE010000096.1 GCA_030837085.1 Acidobacteriota bacterium
AATAATGGCGACATTGCGCCTGGCGTCTTTCATTTTGCCCTGTTCCACCAATTGCCGCCATTTGTACAATTCCATGGAATCGGTGGTTCCCCATTTTAGAGTTACATTGCCATATTTGATGAGCCCGGGTATTTTACGGACGGTAGGGGATTCGTTGCCTTCCCGGTATTCGATGGCGTCCTGGGTGGAATCGGGGATAGTGGCGTCGCTGAAACCTGCCTGTTTAATGCTGTCGATCTCCAGCAAGAATCGATTATTCCTGTAGGGATCGTTTCTTTGTCCTACGGCCATTTTGTCCTCCTTTATCTGTTATTCTTTTTTATCCGGCCAGTTGCGAGTTCGGTGGTGCTGCCGTTTATTCGGTAGCAGCCGAGCCCCCCTGCCATTGGGCGATGCGGAAGATAACGAATTCGGCCGGCTTGACCGGGGCCACCCCGATCAATACGATCAGTCTGCCGTTATCGATATCACCCTGGGTCATGGTGGTCCGATCGCATTTTACAAAAAACGCTTCTTCCGGCGTTGCGCCCATCAATGCCCCGCTTTTCCATACTGAAGTCAAGAACTGGGTAATGGTTTGTATTACCCGCGCCCAGAGTTTCTGATCATTGGGTTCGAAAACCACCCACTGGGTGCCGTCTTCGATGGACTCTTCCAGGAAAAGGAAAAGCCTCCTGACATTGACATATTTCCAGAGGGAATTGCTGGACATGGTCCTGGCGCCCCACACCCTGATGCCGCGACCGGGGAAGATACGAGTACAGTTAACCCCCAGGGGATTCAATATCTCCTGGGTCCCTTTATTGATGATGCGGTAACTGCCGTTTAACCGTTCGGTATTGACAGCGCCGTTGATCTTTTCATTGGCCGGGGCCTTGTGAACTCCCCGTTCAACGTCGGATCTGGCGTAAATCCCGGTTACATGACCACTGGGCGGGACATTGATATAATCTTTGCTCAAGGGATCATAGATATAGAGCCAGGGATAATAAATGGCGGCGTAACTGGAATCGAAAAGATTCCGCTGGTCTTTGATCTCATCGAGGTCTGCCGTGGCAATGGAATCCAGTACGGCAAAACGGTCTTTCATATCCACTTCACAGTGGGTAATCAATTTCTGCTGGAGATACTTCGATGTGACGCCGGGGATAGCGGCGATATTGATCTCATCGATATTTTTGAAGGTGTAGAGACCGGTTCTTTCGATGGGTTCCGTGCTGTCTTCGCCTTCGTAAATGGGATTGATATCCGACTCGCTGGTGGGATCGGCCGGGAAACCGTCATCGCCCCCGGTCAAGTACCAACCGGGTAAATCGTCGGTGGTGGGCAGCGCCATGGCCGTACCCGATGCGGTGATATCCCCAATACTGATAAAATTGGAACTCTTCTCGGTCACGATCTTCTTGATATAGCGGCTGTGTTCCTCATCCAACGACAGGTTCTTGAAAACCTCCTGCTTTAAGCCGTCGGAAACGGTCAGATCGAATTCATCGGTTTCGACTTTATCCCCGGAGTTGAGGGTCACGGCCTGGTCAATGGTCACATAGGTAGCCGTTGAAGTCTTGTTAGTGGCCTCTACCTTGACATAGCGCGGACTGGAAGACGCCGGCAACCGGAGAACGGAACCGGGTTCGATGCCGTTAATGGTTTCCAGGTCCAATCGTGTTGAAGCGCTGGCATTAGCGGTTAATTTTGTCGAAGACAGGCTGGAGGGCTTCACCGACACTTTGAGGGAGTCTCCCCATGTACCGACGCTGGCGGCGGTTACATCGACGGCGGATTCCAGTTTGATCACTTCTTTATTGGCGTCGTGATCGTATTGCAGCGCTGGGGAAACCTGGTAGGCTTTGGTGGTAGTAGTTACCTGGGAGACCTTGTGATATTCGCAGCCGATAAAGATGAAATCATTGCCAACGAGGGTGGTGGAGTCGGTATAGAGGGAGTTGTCGCCTATGGCTGCTTTGCGGATCAAAACCGCTTGTTTGATAGTGGCAATTTTAAAGACATCATCCCCGGAAGCGTGGTCGTTGCAGAGGGAATCTTCGATAGTAATTGTCGTGCCGGAGACAGACGCAACAACCACCAGTTCTGATTCCTCCAACAGGAGATAGTCTCCGTCCGCAATGCCGGACGCGTCGGATACTTCGATTTCAGTATCCCCTGATGAGGCGGCGGCGGCCAGGTTTGTAGCGGCGGAGGCGGGTTTGGCCCCACCCAGGGTGGTCGTACCGACAACATAAGCGCTGGCCAGGGTTGTCCCGTCCAGGATGATTTCTTTGGCGACGCCTTTATACTCGATGAATTCCGATTTGTCGCCATCCTTCAACAGCAGGGCGTCCCCTACCGTAAAACCGGCCGCTGCGGTAAATACCAACCCGATTTCATTCTGTGAAGCTTTTTTCGCCAGTACCATGGGTGTACCGTCAACGACCCTGGGCAGCGAGCCGGAAGAGGCGGCTGCGGCGTCTGCCGCCACACGGGTAACAAAAACCCTCTTGCCCCCGTTCTCAAAGAAGCCCAGCACTGCATACGCCAACCAGCGAATCATACCCAGATCCGTACCATCGGTGCTTTTGGCGGGTAAAAACCCTCCAAAAATCAACTCGAATTCCGAAAAACTTGTAACCAGGGTGGGTTTGTTCAGAGGTCCCCGTTCCGCATAGCCCAAAAACCCAGCGGTACTGGTACTAACTCCTTCGATGGGCTTTGCCCCGATTTCAACCTCTTCCATATAAACCCCTGGTGCTAAATATTCAGGCATTTTTTACCTCCTTATTGCTTGAATTTTATTCATTTTATTTGATCAAATCGTTAATTTGAAATCATAGTTTTTATTATCCACGTTGGGAACGTCCAGTTTCACTTTCTTGACCTCCACACTCTCGCGGATCACTTTAAAAGTATATTTCCCTGGGGAAAGATTGTCGAACGTATAATACCCGTCGGCATCGGTTACATCGGACAATTTCAATTCTTCGATTATAACAGTGACGCCGGCGATGCCTTTGGAAGGATCGGCGCTGTCCATGATTCGACCGCCAACCTGGACGACTTTCCTTTGGATTTCCGGGTCTTCTTCTTGCCGGTACTCCGTGACCTTAGAAATCACCATGGCGCCGGTAACGGCTTTCTTCAAATCCAACGGGAGGGTAACAATGCAATCGACGCCCGGTTTCACCGGGGCGCCCAGCGTATTCCAGAAATCCATGGGATCGTTTAAATGGCTTTTTTGCGCCGCCAGCACGGGAATACCGTCTTCATGGCTTTTTAAAGCCCCTTTTAAATACACGGGCGGGATAAAAGGATTGCGCATAAGAACATACAGCGCCTGGGTTAATAGACGATGTTCCTGGAATTCTTTATCCTCTCCGCCGGACACCGGGGCTTTGTTCCAGGCAGTAATAAAATAGGAACAATCGATGCGACGGGGGTGCATTTTCTGGGTTATCTTCCCGTCCGGGGTGCGCACAACTTCCGGTTCATTGTTACGGAGTTCCTGGTTTTCCCGGATATCGTAAAGATAGACATTCAATTCCAGGGTGTTGCCTGTCTTTTGCCACTTCTCATCCGGTATGGAAAAGCTGATATTGGCCTTTTTCAGCTCGCTGCCGGGGTCGGCTTCACCGGTCAGCATGGCTTTCAATGTTAAATCGAGGTGTCTGATCATGGGGTATCCCCTCCCACTTTACACGGTTTATAATGCATCCTGGTCTTGAATCAAATGATAATAATCCCCGAAATCGGATTTCAAACACAATTTGCCCATCTTCTGGAATTCGCGTTTACAGGCGAGAATAAGGTGTTCGGTTTTAACGGACAACCCGTCATCCGCCGCGTAAAAAGCGGCTGCAAGGGCGATATTTTTAATGTTCCCGCCCGGGATATCGAAATGTTTACTGAAAAACGTAAAATCAATATTTTTTTCCACCGGCGTCTGGGCCGGGAAAATATTTTTCCAGATACGCAGCCGGGAATCTTCACCCGGGAAAGGGAAATCCACGGCAAAATGCATTCGCCGTACAAAGGCTTCATCCATATTGTTTTTCATGTTAGTGGCCAGGATGGTCACGCCTTCGTATTCTTCCATACGCTGCAATAGGTAGCCGATTTCGATATTGGCGTAGCGGTCATGGGAGTCTTTAACTTCGGAACGTTTCCCGAATAAAGCGTCCGCCTCATCGAAAAAAAGAATAGCATTGGCGGTTTCAGCTTCCTTGAAAATACCGGCCAGGTTTTTTTCAGTTTCACCGATATATTTACTAATGACGCAGGAAAGATCGATTTTATAAAGCTCCAGTCCCACTTCGCCGGCAATGACTTCCGCGGCCATGGTTTTGCCTGTCCCCGAAGGACCGGAAAAGAGAGCATTCAGTCCTTTACCCAGGGATATTTTCTTCGCAAAACCCCAATCGCCGTAAACCAGGTGACGGTATTTAACGCAGTTGCGGATTTCTTTTAGTTGGTCCATGGTATCGGTGGGCAGGACAATATCGGACCAGGTATAAAGGGGTTCAATTTTTTGGGCCATTTCCGAAAGTTTGCGGTTGGATTGATTGCGGCAGGCCCGGAAAAGCTCCTCGGTTGTGACGCCCTGGCTGCCGCATATCATGGCCAGGTTAGCTGCTTCCGCGGAGGCATCCCGTATCTGGCCTGGGGTAAAATTGAATTTAGCGGCCAAACCATCGCTGTTAATACCCGGAGCAAATTGTTCCCATAAACGTTTTCGCAAGAGATAAGAGGGCACCGGGAAACGGAGTTGTACAAGAACCAATGTTTGAAAACTTCCCTGGGGCTGCCACTCTTTCTCCCCGGCCAGGAATGTAAGAAAAGAAAACTCTTCCACTGCTTCGATGATCATTTTACGGTAAAGGGCTGCTTTCCCTCCCTCCTCCTGAGCCGGCGCCGGCGTCAGCAGCCGGTCGAACCCTTCGAAATAAATGGCCGCGGGCTGCAGGAGGGTCTCACGAAAAAGCCGGGTGATTACTTCCGAGGGATTCTGTTCATTGTTTAACTGCAAAAAATCATTTGTATCCACGACCATTAGTGGTAAGCGCAGTTGCCGGCATAATGTTTCGGCCGTGGATTTTTTTCCTACGCCAAAGGGTCCTTGCATATAAAAAACAAGCCGCCTCTTGTTTCCACGCTGGAAATCGTTATCAAAATACTCCGTGGATAAGCGGGACAATCGTTCTTTCAACTCATCGTCCATTACCAGCGATGTCCATTCCCTGGTGGGTTCCAACAATTTCGTAAAGGAAGAGAGGCTGGAATCCATAGCATTAAAACCCAATAAAAAATTCGCGATACGGTCATCTATTTTCAATCGGCGGGACAGCAGCGTCCCTGGCGGGGATTGTTCGTCACCGCCGCCGTTGTTTAAGCCAGTGAATTTAAGTAGCCGGTATCTAAAGAGTGGGGAACGATCAAAAAAGCAGGAGCGCGCCTGTTTTTTTTCGTTTTTATCTTCGGCCGGGTTATTACTGCCAGCGCAGAGCAATTCCAAAGACAGGTTCACCGAAGGTTGTTTCAGCGTTACATCATCCTGCAAATAAGCATAAAGCTTTTCATATTTCAAATCCAGTTCCGGCGCCAGGCAGATAACCAGGATTTCCCGCTCAAATGAATTCAAGTGAAAAATAGCGGCCAGGTGATAGAGGGGCAAGTGGACACCGGCTTTTAGGCTATTATCTACCTTCATGGAGATGGTTTCGTTGAATATTTTTAATTGATCCAGTAGGGAATTTCTCATGACGGAGGTTGAAGGGGTTTCGTTTTGTTTTGCGTTGTCGGGTGCCGTGGGGGTTGTCATTCTATCGATATCTTCCTCGCTGATATAGAGGCCCCGGAATAATCGTGTTTCCTGCCTTTCCGGTGGTTCCGCGCTGTGCCCACTGGCGCCATCGGTACCGGTAGCTTCCCGAAGCGCCAGGACCTGGAGATGAAGGCGGATATCGAGTTTAAGCAATTCATCCGCCAGGTGTTCTCCACCGTTGTTATAATTGACCTGGTTCATTTTTTGATAAGCTTCCGCCTTTGGAAATATATTTATTGACCTTCACCCGGTGAAACCTTTATTAAATAAGGGTTTTCACCAATACTATATTTTTTAACAATAAAATTTTTGCCGATAAATGTACAGGATTCTCGTTTTTCTTATCGGTTTCCGCACCCTCAAGAACGTCAACATCCACCATTTTTACTTCTTCACATATCTATAAATAAAAATATCGGCGTCACTCTAACATATCAAAAAAAGATTGTCAATATGTGGAAGAAAAAAAAAATTTTTTTATTAGCACTTAAATCAGCGTTTTTTATCCACCTTTATAAAAATAGCAGAAAATAAATAATTCACCCATGGGAATAAGCAAGCTGTCACTTTACAAATGCAATTAAATATGCTAAGTTAATCCCTTAAATCTCAAAATAAGGAAAAACATCAATGTGTGGAATCTGTGGTATTTTCGATTTAAAACAAGATAAGAGGATCGATGCTTCCATTATAAAGCGAATGACCTCTAAGCTCTGGCATCGCGGTCCCGATGGCGAAAATCATTATATCGACGGCAACCTGGGTTATGGGTTCACACGACTCAGCATCATCGACCTTACGGGCGGGATGCAGCCCCTTTTTAACGAAGACAATTCCCTGGT
>JAUPLE010000869.1 GCA_030837085.1 Acidobacteriota bacterium
CCATTCCGAACCGATCACTATGGTTTTACCGTCCGGGCTGAGGTTCGACATGTTAATCAAATTACCATACTTTATGTTTATAATGGATTCCGCTAAACGCTTTCCGTTCTTGGCGTCCCTCAACTGTAACTTACCATTAGAGTCTACAGTTATCTCAGTTTTGCCATCCGGGCTATATATCACTTTTTGAGAATCGACTCGGTTATTTCTGGGGAGCTTCATGGGACTCCCTTTTTCGACATGATACACTTGTACCGTATCATTACATTTTTCGGCCAGTTCAGTTTTGCCATTCGAACTGTGGGTTTCTACATGGGACCCGCAATGAGGTTGCATGGCTTCGGGCACCTTATTTTTGAAATCAATGCTCCACAACCGAGCCGTACCATCTTCGCTTCCGGTCAATATGGTTATGCCGTCCGGGCTGAAGGCCACCGCATTAACGGGACTTCCAACGTTGATGGGTTCCGCCAGGGGGTGGCCGTTATCTGCGCGCCACAACCGCGCCGTGCCATCATCGCTCCCGGTCAATATGGTTTTCCCGTCCGGGCTGAAGGCCACCGCATTAACAGCTCTGCCATGCTTGATGGGTTCAGTCAGAGGCTGGCCGTTAGCGGCGCGCCACAATCGCGCCGTGCCATCATCGCTTCCGGTCAGGATGGTTTTCCCATCCGGGCTGAAGGCAACCGAACGAATCCAATCTCTATGTCTGATAGGTTGCGGCAGGGACTTTCCGTTATCGGCGCTCCACAACTGCACCGTACCATCTTTGCTTCCGGTGAGCACGATTTTACCATTCGGGCTGAAGGCCACCGCAGAAATTGCGTCACTTTGCTTTATGAGTTTAGCCCCCTGCCTTCCGTTATTAATGCGCCACAACCGCGCGATTCCATCATCGCTTCCGGTCAAAATGGTTATCCCATCCGGACTGAAGGTCACCGCATTAACAGCTTTGCCATGCATGATGGGCTTGCCCACTGGTTCTCCGTTATCGGTGCACCACAACCGTGCCGTACAATCTAAGCTTCCGGTCAGCAGGGTTTTGCCGTCCGGGCTGAAGGCCACCGCATTAACAATACTTCCAACGTTGATGGGTACGGCCATTGGCTGTCCGTTATCGGTGCGCCACAACCGCGCCGTGCCATCATCGCTCCCGGTCAGCAGGGTTTTGCCGTCCGGGCTGAAGGCCACCGCAGTAACCGCCCTATTGTGCCGGACCGTGACCAACAGGTTTGTATAATCGCCGGCCAAAAGACGGGCCGGTTCTTGGCGGCGGGTGGCTGTATCCTTCACCGTTAATGCTTTTAAACGGTATAACAACCCGTCATCCCGCTCTTCTTGTGATTCGGCGCGCAACGCCCGGCGGTCCCAATATGCGGCGAAAAGTTCATCGGCCCTCCCGGCAAAGCCGGGGAAACTTTTTAATTTGTTATATTCCACTAACGGCACATCATCCTTTGCCGTACGAAGACGCTCGATATATTGCTTTGGCAGAAACTGTGTGTACCATATCGCCAGACCAATGAATAATACGGCAATCGAAGCCGCGGCAATATCCCGGGTCCAATTAACGGGCATTACTTCTTTTACCCAATCCCTGGTGAAAATACCCTGGTAAATGCGGTTACGCACACGCAACCCCCGCTTCTCCGCCGGGACCACCAACCCGGATAGTTTTAATAATGCGTGCGTGATGGACAGGGGTTCATCGGCAATGAAATGTCCTTTTAAAATGCGGCGGTAAATGGTCAGCAGGTTGCGACTGTATTTTTTCTTTTGCACCAACCGGTCACGGACGAAATTGATATTGGAATCGGAGCGCTGCGCTTCAAGGGCCAGGAAATGTTTTTGCACCAGACCATCGATGGCTGCACTGCCGGAAACCGTTGCTTTCTCCCCGGCGGCCAATTGACAGAGTCTCTGCGTTAAATACGGATGACCCCCGGACCAATAAAGTATACGTTTCAGCGCCTCTTCACCCTGGCCCCGGTCCGCGGCCAAACACTGCGCCAGGGGCAGGGCCTCCTCATAGGTAAAATCGGTAAGCTCGATGGGGTGACCGATATTAAACGGCGTTCGCCGGGCATCTTTGATTAATTGCGAAGGGGTGGCCACGCCCAGTAGTACGAAACTCAAACGCCGGTATTCGGGCTGGGTGGCGCGGGCATTGTAACAGGCGCGCACCGCGGCGAAAAAGTCATCGCTGAAACGCAGCCCGATGGTGGTATCGATCTCATCCACGAATATCACCACCGGTTCTTTGGTCCCGGCCAGCACCACGTCGCCGAAAAATTCAGTCAAGCGCTGCAGCGCGGGTAGTTTTCCCCGCTCCCCCCACCAATCCGACAGGTTTACGGCAATACCCAATTCTTTAACGATCCGGTAAGCGATGCCGTAATACCATTGACCGGCGGATTGTTTCTCCTGCTCCGTGCCGATCTGGGTCAAATCCAAAATGGCCGTGCGAACGCCCTCTTTCTTTAACCGCCCGGCTGTGCGGGCCATTAAACTGGATTTGCCCATTTGCCGGGGCGTCAGTACATAACAAAAATCGCCGGCCAGGGTATGCTCATAAAGCTCCCGGTCCGCTGCCCTTTCAATATAACTGGGGGCGTCCGCCCGCAGGGTGCCGCCCACCACATAAAACTCAGCGATGGGTTTATTGGGGTTGCTCATAAATGTTTCCTGAAATAGTCTTCATACAGTTGACAGCGCATATGCGCATCGTGACGGGTTTCACCCTTTACCAGCCCCCCGGCCCGGAGGCGTAAGAAATGTTCTTCCTCAGCGCACGCGCCTTTGTCCAGTATTTGTTGAAGACTCTTTTTCAATTCTTTTTCCGCTTGCAGGCGCCAGGCAAAGCGCCGCAAATGGTCGCCGAAAGGCCCCCTGTCGTCCGGGGCGACCTTTTTCAATTGGGCGATACTGTAATTGTTTTTTTTCATGGTGTACAATGCCAGGCGCACCAGATACGGCTGGCCGCCGGTAAGGTCCGCCAATTCCTTTATCTCATTATCTGTTTTTAATGGGGTTCCATGTTTGACATTGGATTCCCTTACCCGGGACAAATCGAAGTCTTCCAACGGGACGGTAATGCCCACGTTAAATGGGGATTGGTTGATATCCTGTATCCAGAGATAGGGTTCCGTGGAATGGGCAATCACCATGTTCAGTTTGTTCCAGCATTCCTCGGTGGCCCTGAGATTATGCCAGCCCCGGATGGCGGCGAAAAAATCATCGCGGAAAGGACAATCGAACAACCGGTCTACCTCATCCAACAAGATCAACACCTGCGCGCCGGCGTCCTCCAACAGCGCATTACGAATAAAATCCGTCAGGTTATCTTTGGCCCCCAGGAACGTATCCCAGCACTCCCCCGGTTTCAAAGCGGTCTTAAACTCCCGGCAGATCATGCGCGCCAGGTATTGGAACAATGTGTCGAGACCGGCCAAATGGTTCTTGTCGATGAATTGGAAATCAAAATACCAGGAACGCATTTGCAGTTGTTTGGCTTCGGCATGGGCCCTGGCCAGCAGCGAACTTTTACCCATTTGCCGCGGCGCTTTCACGATGGTGGTGGAACCGTTTTTTAAGACCTGGTGCAAAAGCTCGGCATCGGCTTGCCGTTTGATATAAAACGGGGAATCCAGTTTAATGGTTCCTGTGTCCAGTTCCAGCCGGGGCGCCAACCTGGGGTCCGCGGCCGGCAGCGGCGCGCCGTCTTTGCCGTCGGTTACATCGTAAAGTTCCTGCAAACCGTCTTCCCCTGATTCTCCTTTTAACGGTAACGACTCACGGTTATCCATGGCTTTTAAAACCTGCGCCGCCGTATTTTCAAAGGGTTGACCGGCTGTCCAGAGGGCATATTGAATGGCATTCAAATACGCACCTAAATCATAGGGCAGCTCGCCTTTGAAATCCACCCGGATAGGCAGGATAACAAACTTTTCTCCCCGTTCCTGAGACAGGGTATACGCCAGATATACTTCCTGGCGCACCATATCGCTGCGGATAGAGTCCGCGGATAAAAGGACAATGAATGTATCGGACGCTTTTATTTGTTTCTCAATCTCCGCCGCCCACTTCGCGCCCACCAGTAACTGGGTATCCACGAAAACCTTGTGGCCCTGTTGGCTGAGTGATTTTTCCAGTTCTTTCGCCAGGTCTTCGTCGGGCTTAACGTGTCGATAACTGATAAAACATTTACTCACCGTTTGCCTCTCCTTTGCTCCTTCGTTGAGGTCAGAGGTAACTATACCCATTCCCCCTAAAAAAGTCAAGATTATAATAATTTTTGCCACAAAGTCACAAAGGCACGAAGGTACACCAAGAGGTTTATTATCAAAAAGACCTTGGTGCCTTGGTGCCTTGGTGGCTATCTTCATTCATCATTCGGAAAGTGTTGGCAATATGGTTTGTTTATGGTATCATAGTGAATTGAAAATATATCAACGTATGTGTGAAATGCAAGATGCTCAAGATCAAATCGATTGACCGGTATTTATTAAAAGAGATCGCCTCGCCCTTCGGCATCGGTCTGCTGGTTTATACCTTTACCCTGCTGATCAATATGATATTGATCTTATCCGAACGCCTGATTTCCAAAGACGTGTCCGGCATGACCCTGGTAAAAATATTGATTTACCTGCTGCCGGACCTGTTGTCCTTTACCATTCCCATGGCCACCCTGATGGGCGTACTGGCCGGGCTGAGCCGCATGAGCACGGATTCGGAAATCGTGGCCTTTAAAACCCTGGGCGTTAATAATTCCAGGATACTGAGACCGATTATGATCTTTTCCGCCGTGGGCTGGCTGCTGTCTTCCTATCTCATCATGTACCTGGCGCCCGAAGCCAATTTCAGGTTCAGCCAGTTGAATACCAACATCATCCTCTCCAAAAGCGTGGCGGATATCAAATCCAGGGTCCTGAACAAAGATTTTTATCCCTATACCATCTACTTTGACGACCTGGATCATAATACCGGCGAATGGATCAATGTGTTCCTCTATACCCGCAAACAAGGAAACACGGATACGGTTATCCTGGCCAAACGGGGGAAATTCCTCCAGGACCCCAGGGAAGAAGACCGGTACATCATGATGCAAGACGCCTGGGTGCACAGCTTTAATACCAAGGAACCGGATAAAAGCTATGATTGTACTTACTGGGGCCGTATGAAAGAAAAGATTTCCAAACGCCAGGAAATCAAACAATCCCGGCGCCATACGCAATTCGTGTTCCCGCAACTGGTCAAAAAGATGAAAGAGGAACCCCAGAACATGCTATTTACCATCGAATATCACCGCAAATTCGCGCTTCCTTTTGCCTGCCTGGCCATGGGTTTCCTTGCCCTTTCGCTGGGCATTTCCACCAAAAAAGGGGGGAAAATCAGCGGGTTTATCATTTCCCTGGCGATTATTTTTGTTTATTACAGCATTATTACCGCTTCCCAGAACCTGGTGATGAAAAAATTCGTACCGCCTTTCCTGGGTATGTGGGCCGCGGATATTTTCCTGGTTGTTTCCGGCATTATCGCTTATTACTATACCTCCAAAGAAAAAACCATCGATTGGGAACGGTTGTTTGTCTTCCTGGAACGGGCGAAAAAACGTTTTTCCCTGACGGAAAAAGCCAGGAAAAAGGCCGAAGGGGAAAAAATCCCCGGGCCAAAGGGAAAGGAAAAAGGAAAAGTGGTCCTGGTAATCAAAATCAGGAAATTCAGTTTCAGGGTCCTCAATATCCTTGATCTTTATGTGGTGCGGCGACTGCTGACCACTTTTGTCTTCATATTTGTTTCCATGACATTGGTATTTTACATTGTCACCATCATGGAACTGGTAGACAACGTTATCGAAAACCAGGTGGCATTTTATTATTTACTGCAATACATTTACTATTATACCCCGGAAATCATTAAATTTGTCTTACCGGTCTCGGTGCTGACGGCGGTTTTATTGACTTTTTCCATGATGAGTAAGAACAATGAGATCGTGGCGGTGCAGGTGAGCGGCATCAGTTTGTATCGCCTGGCTTTCCCGGCCATTGTCATCGGCGTCCTGCTCTCTCTGGGGTACTTCTATATCCAGGAAGCCATCGCCCCCAATGCCAACCGGAAGGCTTTAAAGACCATGGATATTATCCGGAAACAGGTGTCGCCGGAAGAACAGGAATTTCATAAAAACTGGGTGGTGGGCGATAATAATGAATTCTATTTCTATGACTTTCTCAATACCAAACTCAACAAATATGTCCAGTTCAATGTGATCAGCCTGGATAAGAACTTTAACATCAAAAAACGGATATCCTCGCAATTTGCCCGCTGGAAGAGTCCGACGGGACTGATGCTGGAAAGCGGATTTGAAAGGAATTTTGAAAATAATAACCCCCTGGACTATATCGAATTCAGGAGAAAGGAAATCGATATCACGGGGGGTGAATCGCTTTTCCTCAGCAAAGTCAAGGATTACCGGTACATGAATATTAACGAGTTGAAGGAATACATTCGTTACCTGGAAAAGAACAAATCGGAAACCGTCAGATACGAGGCGCAGTTGCACAATAAATATGCCTTTCCGTTTGCCAGCCTGGTAATGGTGTTGATCGCCATTCCTTTTTCATTTACCATGGGCAAGAAGGGGACGTTGTACGGCATCGGTTTTGCCATAGGGATATCGATTATATTCTGGGGCGCTTTCGGGATATTTTCGGCCCTGGGTTCGACGGCCCTATTATCGCCGTTTGTTTCCGCCTTTGCCCCGTTGTTTATCTTCTCAGCCATTTCCATTTACCTTTTCATCAATTTAAAAACTTAGCCTTTTTTCTCTTGACATTTTTTTCTAATTATTATAAAAATAGTCCCGTGAAAAGAAAAAAAGGTAAAAGTGGTGTGTCGTCAGTTTTGTTCATTAAAGGTAGGGATAAACATACACTTTATTTAAATATAAATAAGTTAAGAATAAGGAGAGAGCATGAGAAATAAAATGTATCCTGTATTAGCGCCAAGTTTTTTTTCTTCGCGGTCCTTCGCGTTCTTCGCGGCTATTTTGTTTTTGCTGTTTGCGGCAGGCGCGGGAGAACAAGCGGTGAAAGTTGGCGATGAGGCCCTGGGAACCCGTAAATATGACGATTTCCAGAAACCGACATTGTGCGGGACTTCCTGTCACGTGGATTTTTACCAGCAGTGGAGCCAGGCAATGATGTCCCAGGCTTATACGCATCACTGGGACGAGATCGAATATTTCAAATTGGCCGTACCCCACGCCGCCAAGGACCCGGTCGTGGCCGGCGTCAAAGCCGGTTGCAACGGCTGCCATACGCCAATGGCTTTCATGGCCGGCGATGTGCCGCCCCCGCTGCCTTCAAAAAACAGCCGCGCCAATGAAGCGGTGTCCTGCGATGTCTGCCATACCGTTACCGGTTTTAAAGGCGATGTGCCCCACAATTTCAATTATATTTCCGAGCCGGAGAAAACGAAATACGGCCCGCGGGAAGGCGCCGTATCCCCTGAACATGTCACCCGGAAATCGGAGTTCCTGGGGCAAGCGGAGTTTTGCGGGACCTGTCACAATGAAAAGAGTCCTTACGGCGTCTGGGTGAAAGCCACGCACCTGGAATGGAAGGAAGGCCCTTACGCCGCCCAGGGCGTGAAGTGTCATGACTGCCATATGACCAATTGCGAAGGTTATTCGGCAGCCATGGGCCAGAAATACCCGGACGTCCGCCAGCACCTGTTCCACGGCGCACATGACCCCGGCAAAGTGGGGGGGACCATCGAATTAAGAATACACCCCGATATCCGCGAAGCAGAACCCGGGGACGCGGTGAAATTGACCGTGGCCCTATTCAATCAGAAAACCGGCCATAAATTCCCCACCGGCTCGGTGGAGGACCGCATTGTCTGGCTGCACGTGGAAGCCGTGGACGCCAAAGGAAAAGTGTATCATTTGCCCGTGAATAAAAAAGGATTCGCGGGAGAGGAATACACCATTGCCAGCGATACCCTGGCGTACCAGGATATGGGAATCGCCCTGGACAACCCGTCATTCTCAGGAGTACAGCGGGACGGCATTCCCCTGGGCGACCGGATTTTCCGCATGCCTTATTTCGATCCCCAGGGCCGGATGACCATACAGCAGTGGAATACCAAATCCTTTGGCGTCGATTACCGCCTCGGCCCCCGCGAGACCAAACTGGAAACATTTACGTTCCAGGTCCCGGACGACATCCCGGCAGGACAGTTGAAAGTCACGGCTGTGCTTAATTTCCAGAAACTGGTAAAACCCGTGGCGGATTTCCTGGGGGTCCCGGCGGATGAGTCGGAAATCATTAAAGTCAACGACCATTCAACCTTTATCACTATTTTAGATTAAGAAAAGGAGAGAACGATGAAACGCACACTATTTATTATAAGTATAGTTATTATTTTCACGAGTTTTTTAGCGGAGACGTTGTGGGGAATGCCGGCTTTTGCCAGGAAGCATCGTATGTCCTGTAAAACCTGCCATGAACCCTTTCCGCATTTGAAACCTTACGGCCTGGAGTTTGCGGCCAATGGGTATGTTATCAAAGACCAGGACGCTCCCCGTTATTTCACCGATACCGGCGATGATAAGCTTTCGCTGCTCAAGGAATTTCCCTTTGCCCTGAGAGTGGACGGGTTCATTTCCATCAACCAAACGAAAACTAAGATCGCCGATCTTTCCACCCCCTTCAATATCAAGCTGCTATCGGGTGGGGCGTTGGCCAAAAATATCTCTTACTATTTTTATTTCTTCATGTCCGAAGGAGGGAAAATCGTCGGCCTGGAGGATGCGTTTTTGACATTCACCGATTTATTCCGCAGTGGAATATCTTTGACTGTCGGGCAATTCCAGGTATCCGATCCCTTATTTAAGCGGGAGCTGCGGTTGACCTTCGAGGACTACCTTATTTACAAAGCCGCGGTAGGTTTGTCCGTTATCGATCTAACCTATGACCGCGGCGTCATGTTGAATTATAAGATTCCCAAAGGGCCGGATTTGTTTTTCGATATTTTGAACGGCAGCGGCATCGGCGAAGCCAATGTTTTTGAAAATTTCGATTCGGATAAGTATAAGAATGTATTCGGCAGGATTTCCCAGGATATCGGCAGTCATTTCAGGGTAGGGGCGTGCGGTTATTATGGTAAAGAAGCGCCGGACAGTGTGGTGAATAAAACCTGGATGTTGGGTGGAGATGCCTCCCTTGCTTTCCCCGGGATAGAGATCAATTTCCAGTACCTGGAACGGAAGGATGACAATCCTTATTTTCTTGCCTTGCAGCCGTTGACGGTTCGGACTCGCGGCGGATTTGCCGAGATGATTATAATACCCGGGGGCAGTGACGGCGTGTGGTATGGGGTTGGCTTATTTAACTGGGTGAATTCCGAAGAGGATATCCTGGATTATCAATCCCTGGGTGTGCATCTTGGGTATTTGCTGCGGCGCAATTTCCGGTTGACGGGTGAATTCAATTATATTTTCAAAGGTCCCGAAGGTAAGTATGCGCGGGCGATATTGGGGTTGGTGGCCGCTTTTTAACTAGTGTTTTCCGCCCAGGATCATTTGTTTGCCGTGTTCCAGGAGCGGCAGCATTAGTTTGGTGCAGAGGGTTACGGCCTTGACTGAACCCGGGAAATTGACGATAATCGTTTCATTTTTTATACCGGCGAAACACCTTGAGAAAACGGCGAAAGGGGTTTCCTTGTACGATTCCCGCCGCAGCATTTCGCAGATACCGGGCAGTTCTTTATCGCAAATGGCTTTGGTAACTTCGGGGGTAACATCCCGCGGCGAGATGCCTGTGCCGCCGTTGGTAAAAATATAATCTTTGCCCATATTATGCAGGATGGCTTTTTTGATTTGTACTTTATCGTCCGGGACAATGGTCAGTGTCACATCTGCGTCTATATGGTTTTCATTGATAAGTTCCACGATAGAGGGGCCGGATAAATCCTGGTATTCTCCCCGGAATGCTCTATCGGATATTGTAATAACCGCTATCTCCAACATGGATTTTACCTCCTTTTAGAACTTTGGCAAAGATGCCCATCCTGGGCATAATGCAGTCGCCCACGGCATCGTAAATAGCGCAGTGGGAATGGCATTCTTTACCGATCTGGGTGACTTCCAGTTCCGCGTGATCTTTGCCCATGACGATTTTCCCACCCACTTTCGTTTGCGTCCAATCGATGCCGCGGGTGACGATATTTTCGCCGAAATCGCCGTATTTGATAGCCAATTTACCGGTGGATTGAGTTTTCATCTTATCGACGGCTTCGCCGGCCAGGAAAGAAACCTGCCGGTGCCAATTACCGGCATGGCCGTCGCCGTCGATGCCGTAATTTTCAAGCAATTGAACCGTCTCTACCGGGTGTTTTTGAACGCCTTTTTGGTCGGATATATTGACGGATTCTATTTTAAATTCCATTATTCAAATTTCCTTTTTTGTTTTTTCATCCAGTTTAATGCCTGTGATCATCATGTTTTTATCCACGGCTTTGCACATGTCGTAGATAGTCAGCGCGGCAATGGAAACAGCGGTCAAAGCTTCCATTTCAATGCCGGTTTTGGCGTCGCAACTTGCCTTTGATTTGATAATGATCCGGTCCGTTTCGATTTCGAAGGAGACATCGATTTTGTTGATAGGGATGTTATGGCAGAGAGGGATAAGGTCACAGGTTTTTTTCGCGCCACTGATGGCGGCGATACGGGCAGTAGAAAGCACGTCGCCTTTTTTTACCTGGTTATTTTTTACCAGTTGGATCGTATCTTTGTGCATGAGCACGGCACCCGAAGCTGAAGCTTCACGGTGCGCGATTTTTTTATCGCCTATATCCACCATGTGGGCTTCGCCCGCTGCATTAACATGTGTTAATGGCATTTTTACTCCATTATCTTTTAAAAACTTTTCTTAAGTCCTATTATATCACTAACTTGAGAAATTGCAAAACTGACTTTTGCCTTCGGCGACCAGAAACCCTTTTGAAAAAGGGTTTCTGGACTTCCCAAAACTTCTATTTAGACAAAAGTTTTGTGGGGGTCCAGGGGGCAGTTTTTCAAAAGAGCCCCCTGGCGATATTACCCGCCAATCTGCCAATTCTGTCTGCTGGAATTACATGTGCCGGATTCCGGTTTCACTTCGATGGCTTTAATTAGACTCTCCCTTAAATGGCTGAAATCCAACGGGATTTCCAGGTTCGAAAATAAGCAGGGTTTTAATTTCCCGTCGGCGGTTAAACGGATACGATTGCAAGAACAACACTTCAACGGCCTTTCGGCAATATAATTACGGTCGATGCTTTTAATATTATCCAGGGAATAATGATTGATCCGCTGCAAAATGAAACCTTTCTCCAGGCAAAATCGCTTCATGGCCGTTACTTCATCGTCATTCACCCCGGGTATCAGTACCATATTGATCTTACTGCGTTTAAAACCGGTTGTAATCACCGCGTCAATCCCCTTGAATACTTTATTTATATCGCCGCAGCGGGTGATCTTCTTATATTTCTCCGGGTCCAGCGTGTCCAGGGAAATATTGACCCGGTCGATCCCGGCCTCTTTCAACGGCATGGCCATGGATTCCAGCAGGACGCCATTGGTGGTTAAGGTTAATTCTTTGAGACCAGGGAGTTTCTTTAGTTGTTTCACCAGGGACAAAAAGTTTTTCCTTATCAGTGGTTCGCCGCCGGTAAGCCGGATTTTTTTGATACCCAATCCAATCGCTTCCCTGGCTACCTCGACAATTTTTTCATAAGAAAGAATATCCTCATGACTCTTTGGAACAACGCCCTCTGCCGGCATACAGTAGGTACATCTTAAGTTGCAGCGATCCGTGACTGAAATCCTTAAGTAATCAATCCGGCGATTATATCTGTCGAACATATACAACGCTTCCTTCGGCTATTTCATGCACACCCATGGGAACCGTTAATAATGCATTTGCCTGCGGTAGGGCAGCCAGGTGGGCGGAACCGTGGTATTCCACCGGTTCCACAAATCCTTCATTATCATATTTAACAGGGACAAAAAAGGCCCGTTCAACCCGTTTCCTGTGGAACTTCTTTTTCATGACTCCTTTAAGGAAAAGGGGTGCAAATTCATAGCCCATGAGTCGGCACAATGCTTTCCTGGCCAACACTTCGAACATAATAAAAGTGGACACCGGGTTCCCCGGCAAACCGAAAATAAGAACATCATTCCATGTACCAAAAACAGTAGGTCGTCCCGGCTGGGCAGCGATTTCCTCGAAATGCAAGCAAACGCCCAGGTCTTTTAATATCCCCGGCACAAAATCAAAATCCCCCACTGAGACGCCGCCGGAGATCAAAACCATTTGCGTGTGTTTCAACAGGTCTGCGATTTTTCCCCTGATATGTTCTTTATCATCTTGAACAATGCCTGCCACCATGATATCGGCCCCGGTTCGAATGACCTGGGCGGCAATGGAATAAGCATTGCTGTTGTATATCTGGCCTTTGGCCAGCGCTTGACCCGGGGATACGATTTCGGAACCGGTGGTAATGATTCCTACCCGGGGTTTCTCATAAACGCGGACGGAATTCAGTCCCATGGAAGCGATTACGCCTATTTCAGGCGGCCGGATCAAACTGCCGGTTTTCAAAACCACGTCGCCGGGTTTAATATCCTCGCCCAGGTAACAGATATTTATATTTTTATCTTCGCCGGTGAGGACCATGAACCCGTCTTTTTCTTCGGTAACTTCCTGTTTGATAACCCTGTCGGCTCCCGGGGGCAACATGGCGCCGGTCATGATTTTAGCGCATTGGCCTTTGGCAATGGTTTTTTGGGGTACGCTCCCGGCGGCGATGATTTCCACGATCTCAAACCTATTGGCATCATCGCCCGAAATGACGGCATAACCATCCATGGCGGATTTGTCAAAAGGGGGCATGCTGATAGTGGAAACAATGTCTTGCCCCAATACCCGGCCTAAAGAATCCATTAGCGGGATTTTTTCGGTGGACAGGGTGTTAGGCTGGCGGGTTATTTCATCTACTATTCTTTCAGCTTCTTCAATGGGTATCATTTTATTTCCATATTTGGGAGAGCTTTATAATATCAAAAAAGCCTTAATCGGTCAAATTGTTACTGGATATTATTTTTATGCCCCCGGCGGCCAGAAACCTTTTTATAAAAAGGTTTCCGGACTTCCAAAAATATTTATTTAACCTGCTTATTAAAAGTTTTAGGAGGTCCAGGAACCCTTTTCCAAAAGGGTTCCTGGCTGCCGGAGGCATAAATCCAAAATATAACAAAATTATTTTTAAAAACCTTGACAAGAACTCATTTACAAAATATATTATTACTTAACAATTTTAAGGAATTAAAAACATGATTGAAAAATTTGACGCAGAAAAGAACTACCATGAGACAAAGTTGCAAATCGGCTATGTAAGCAGGAAAGAAGCTGATGTTGAAACATATACCCGGTTAGGCTTCAAATGCGGGCTTGAAGTTCACCAGCAGTTGAAGACCCGGAAGAAATTGTTTTGCCGCTGCCACGCAGGTATCTACCAGGGACCCAATGACCACAGCGCGGAAATCGTACGCCACATGCGTCCTACCCTCAGCGAACTGGGCGAATACGACGGCACCGCGTTGATGGAATTTAAAACTAAAAAGAATATAATATACCGCATAAAAAATGAAACCGCCTGTACCTATGAAGTCGATGACACCCCACCTTTCACGGTTAACCACGATGCCATCGATATCGCCATCGAAATCGCTCTATTATTAAAAACCAATATCGTGGGCGAACTGCATATCACACGGAAACAATACCTGGACGGCAGTATCCCCACGGGATTTCAACGGACCGGCATTATCGGCATCGAAGGGCAAATTCCCCTAACCTCTAAAAAAGTCAGGATCATTCAATTAAGCCTGGAAGAAGATTCCTGCCGCGAGGTTTCCGATATCGGCCACTGGCGAATTTACACCACAGACCGCCTGGGTATGCCCCTGGTGGAAACCGTCACCTATCCCGATATGTTAACCCCGGACGAAGCCGCCGAAGCAGGTCATTATATCCGTTTCCTGACCCGCAGCACCGGTAAAGTTAACACCGGCATCGGCGCCGCCAGGGAAGATGTCAATGTCAGTATTACCGGCGGAACAAGAGTTGAAATTAAAGGCGTGGCGCGCATCAGTTGGATACCGGAACTTACCCACAACGAAGGCTTCCGCCAGAAAGCCCTGCTGGATATTAAAGATATCCTCAACCAACGCATCCCGGATCATTCCAAATGGAAAATCCACAGCATCGAACTCCCCCCTGATATTATTAATAAAGAAGTTTTACCGCTGTCCCCCCTGGTGGCCCCGGTGAATCTTGATAAATACAGCGTAATGGCAGTTAACCTCCCGGAATTTAAAGGCCTGCTTTCTTTCTTCACCCAACCTGGGAAGAGTTTCAGCGATGAACTCAGCGACCGGTTGAAAGTAATCGCCTGCATTGAAAAACCCCATATGACCCATTCGGAAGAACTGAGCCTAACGCTGCAAAGCCTCTTCGATTTCGAAGTCATTAGGGGGCTTTTGAAAAGCGGGGACGATGATGCCCAGGTGATTTTCTGGGGACCCACCGATGATGTCAAAACCGCGTTGGAGACCATCGAGGAACGCTGCTTAATGGCTTTTGAAAGGGTTCCCAATGAGACGCGAAAAGCCTTTAAAGACGGCACGACTATTTTTGAACGCGTATTGCCGGGGCCGGACCGCATGTACCCGGATACCGATTCCGCCCCAATCCCGGTTGAAGAAGATATGATC
>JAUPLE010000870.1 GCA_030837085.1 Acidobacteriota bacterium
GGCTCATTAATATTCCAGGGCGTGTCATTTTGGAAGGCAAGGAATTGATCGTTCGGCTTACCCGGGATCATCCGGGAATGGAGTTGCTGGTTCATGTAAGAAGGCAGATTACCCGTTTAGACGCAATTGAATCAGGATGAAACAAACATTGGGAATAAATAAAAATTATAGGAGGTATAATTGCAAATTGCAGGGTATAAGTGCGTGCTGTTGGACTTTTATTACCCTTTTTTCGGTTTTTTTTAGCTAATATCCGGGAAAAAAATGGACGGCCAACCTGGTGCCCCTAATTATTAATTAAAAAAACGCAAACAATTGCCGAAAATGGGGCTGGAAAAAATTTGCGGAATAGTTGGCGGTGAATTCAGGGGGGGCCAGTTCTTTACTTTTTTTCATTTTTTTGTTATATTAATTCCTTAAACAAAATTCCTCCGAGTCAGACACGGCTAAAGCTATTGCTTTACCTTCTGCCATGCCGGCTGACCGGTAGGGTTTGACTGGAAACGGTCAAGCCTCTCGGATTTAGAAAGGAGGTTCATTATAATGAACAAAAAAAATTTATTTATATCTCTAGTATTAATTATGCTGACTGTCCTGGCAGCCCCGGGAGCGGCTAAAGAACAACTCACCCTGGCATCCACGACATCCACCCTTGATTCGGGTTTATTCGATGCCTTGATCCCACCGTTTGAAAAGAAATTCGATTGCCAGGTTAAAGTGATTGCCGTAGGAACCGGCCAGGCGATCCGTTTGGCCCGCGACGGCAACGCCGATGTACTGCTGGTTCATGATCGCTCCTCGGAAGATAAATTCGTGGCCGACGGTTTCGGCGTCCAACGATTGGATGTGATGCACAACGACTTTATCCTGGTAGGTCCCAAAGAGGACCCCGCAAGTATCAAAGGCATGAAAGGCATCGAAGCATTTAAGAAACTGGCAACATCGCCCGCCCTGTTCGTTTCTCGCGGCGATGATTCCGGCACCCATAAGAAAGAGCTGCGCCTCTGGGAAGAAGCCGGCGGCAAACCTTCCGGCAATTCATACCTGGAAAGCGGCAGCGGTATGGAAGCTACCTTACGCATCGCCAATGAAAAAAAAGCCTACTGCCTGGTAGACCGCGCCACCTGGCTCGCCCACCAAAAAGAAATCGACGCCCTCAATTTGCTGGTCCAGGGGGACGAAAAATTGTTTAACCCCTACTCGGTTATCGCGGTCTCTCCTGCCAAATATCCCTCTGTCAACCATAAACTGGCTACTGCATTTGCAGATTTTATCCGTGGACCCGAAGGCCAGAAGATCATCCGCGAATTCGGCGTGGACAAATTCGGAAGCCCGCTGTTCTTCCCGGATGTGGAAAAGTAATATCATAAATTAAAAAAATAAAGAGGTAACAATGAAAAGAATGATGTTTTTAATTCTCCTGGTAGTTGCTGTAACAATTACCGGTTTGTTCGGGGCTGAAACCGCCGCGCCGGCTTCAACCCAGACCCAATATCCCAACTTAGTTCTCAATGGATTCGGCCGCGTCCGTTATACCTGGGATTTTACCGACGGTAAAGTCGACGGGTTCTCTATTGCCAATGCCCGATTCGGTATTCGCGGGGATATTTCCAAATACTTCGCCTATACCTTTAACATTGAAGGCACCAGCGGCGACCCCGAAAACAAAAAAATGGTCTACGACGTCTATATCGACACCACCATTATTAAAAATTTCAAAATCCGGTTAGGCCAATTCAAGTATGCCTTCGGCCTGGAACAAACCACTTCCGAACCGGACCTCGATTTCATCAACAGACCCGAAGTCGTAAACAACCTGGTAAAGCCCAACCGCGATATCGGTATCCAGGTGAGCAGGGATATCAATTTCGACAGCATCCGCACCAATTTAACCCTGGGCCTGGTGAACGGCAGCGGCTCCAATACCGAAGATGAAAACAACCGCAAAACCCTGGTGGGACGTTTCCTGTTGACCCCGGTCAAAGGACTCACCGTGGGCGCTTCTTACTACGACGGCGCCACCGGCGTTAGCGACAAGAAGACCCGCGCCGGCGCGGAATTGAAACTGGAAATCTGCAAACTGATGGTAAAAGCCGAATTTATCATTGGTAAAGACAAAACTATTAAAAAACAAGGTTACTATGCGACCCTTGGCTACACCATACTGCCCTCTACCTTGCTGCTGGTACGTTATGACAATTGGGATGTGGATAAAAACATCGTGGACAGGGATATCTCCCGCTGGACGATCGGTTTAAATTATTTCTTCGGGAAAAACGTGCTCTGGCGCACCAATTATGAGAGACGCATCGAAAAACCCGCCGTTAAAAACGATGTGTTTTCCACCCAGTTCCAGGTCAAATTCTAGTAGTTAATGAGTTATTTCCTGGAAGGATTAAAGCAGGCGCTGGCGCTTCTGTTTCCGCCGTCAGCGGACATACTGGGCATCATCGGCCTGTCCCTGGTGGTATCGGCGAGCGCCACGCTGCTGGCCGGGATTTTCGCCATTCCTACCGGCGTGTTCCTGGCGGTAACCGAATTCCGGTTTAAACGCCTGGTAATCGGGTTACTAAATACCGCAATGGCTATCCCGGCGGTGCTGATCGGGCTCCTTGTTTATATCCTGGTCACCCGCCGGGGGTTGTTGGGGTTCCTGGGGCTGCTGTTTACCCCCTGGGCCATGATCATGGCCCAGGCGTTCCTGGCTTTTCCCATTATTACCGCCCTTTCCCTCGCGGCCCTCAAAGGCGTGGCCAAAGAAACCAAAGACCTGGCTTTTTCCCTGGGTGCGTCGCCCCTACAAATGTCCCTGGCCGTTATTCGCCAGGGGAAATTCGCATTCCTCACGGCCGTCATCGCCGGGTTTTCACGGGTTATCGGCGAAACCGGTATGACCCTCATGGTAGGCGGCAATATCAAAGGCGAAACCCGGGTCATGACCACGGCCATTTCCCTGGAAACCATGAAAGGCAACTTCGAATTGGGCATTGCCCTGGGCCTGGTGCTGCTGCTGGTGGCCTTGCTGCTGAATGTCTTTTTGCAATTGATGCAGGGGAAATAGAAGTAAATGGATACAAAAGTTACAGGCGTCACAAAAATCTTTGACCGGCGTATCATCCTGGACAGCGTGGATATGGAATTGCAAACCGGGGCAGTCAATGTAATCATCGGGCCCAATGGCGCGGGCAAAACCACGCTGCTGCGCATCATGGGCTTACTGGAAAAACCCGACCGGGGCGTGGTGCTGTTTGACGGCCAACCGGTGAATAAACTTCGTTCCCGGCAAATGACCGCTTTACGTAGGAGAATTGCTTTTGTGTTTCAGCATCCCTTGATACTGGAAGGGGATGTGCTGCGTAACATGACCTATGGGCCGCGGGTCAGGAAACGCCCGGTGGGCAATGATAATATCGCGGCCATGCTTCATAAGGTGGGGTTGACAGGAAAAGAGGACCAGGACGCCAAAAAGCTTTCCGGGGGCGAGAAACAGCGTTTGCAATTGGCGCGGGTCATGCTGCTGGAGCCGGAATTGTATTTGTTGGATGAACCCACCGCCAACCTGGACCCGCTCAGTACCCGCACCATTGAGACTTTGATTACCGGGATCGCCGCCGCCGGCAAAACCATTGTGCTATCGACTCATAACCTGGTCCAGGCACGTTTGTTGGGGCATAAATTTTTCTTTATGAAAGAGGGGCGGATTGTTTACCAGGGGGCCGGTGCGGAGATATTTCACAGGCCTATTTCGCTGGATATCGCCGAATTTGCTTCCGCGGAAAACATCATCCACGGCGAGATTGTGGGCGAAGGAGAAACAAAATTCTTGCAAGCCAACGGGCTGCGCATCCGGGTAACAACGCCCTTTGGAAGCGGTCGAGCCGCTGGCGTTATTCGCGCCGAGGATATATTGATATCCAGGGAGCCCATCGTATCGTCGGCTCGGAATTGTTTCAAAGGAATTATCACGTTGGTGGAGGAGATGGGGATTATACTTTCCGTGGCCGTGGAATGTCAAAAACAAGTATTGATATCTTTCATTACCCGGGAGTCGGCGCAGTTGATGGATTTGCGTCCCGGGCAGGAGGTCTATGTGACCTTCAAATCAACGGCTGTGCATGTAATAAGGATTTAGTTTTTTTCATTAACCATTAACAATTAACAATTGACAATTAACAATTATTCTCTACTCTCTCCACTTATTCTTGTTGATTGTGTCCCACTTTTTTAATTTATTTTAAAAAAAAGGTTGAATAATATTTTTCATTATACTATACTATCCACATTACATGATTATGTAATATAGGAAACATCGATGAAATTTGTTAGAAAGAAGTGTAAAAACGCACGAGTAAGAAAAAAAACAAGGACAAAAAAAAGAAGAGAAGACCATAAATTTTCCATGTAACACATAAAAGAAAAGGTGGGGTCTTGTTAATAACAACAATATAAAACAAATAAGGGGATTCCAATGAAAATACTTTTAATTTACCCGCAGTACCCGGATACATTCTGGAGTTTTAAACATGCGCTGAAATTCATTTCTAAGAAAGCGACGCTGCCGCCGCTGGGGCTGATGACCGTTGCGGCGATGCTGCCGCGGGACTGGGAGAGAAAGCTGGTGGACCTGAATGTGTCGTCCTTAACCGACGCCCAACTGGAGTGGGCCGACATGGCCTTTATCAGCGCCATGACCATCCAGGAAAAATCGGCCCGGGAAGTAATCGACCGGTGCCGGAAAAAAGGGGTCAAGATGGCGGCCGGCGGTCCCCTTTTTACCACCCAGAGCAGCGATTTCGAACCGCTGGTGGACCACCTGGTGCTGAAAGAAGCCGAAGGCTCTTTTCCCGCTTTCCTGGCAGACCTGGAAAACGGCTGCGCCCGGGGTATGTATACCTGCGAAGAATGGCCGGATATCCAGCAGAGCCCCTGCCCGGAATGGCCGCTGGTCAATTTTAAAAAGTACGATTCCATCGGCATCCAGTATTCCCGGGGCTGCCCCTTTAACTGCGAATTCTGCGATATTCTTATCCTGAACGGGCAAATACCCCGCGTCAAAAGTAAAGAACAGATTTTATGCGAGTTGGATGCGATCTACCAACTGGGTTGGCGCGACGGCGTCTTTTTCGTGGATGATAATTTCATCGGGAACCGGGCCGTGCTTAAAAAAGAATTACTTCCTGCCCTGATCGATTGGATGAAACAACGAAAACACCCTTTCCATTTTTTCACGGAAACTTCCATCAACCTGGCGGATGATGAGGAGTTAATGCAATTGATGGTCCAGGCTGGGTTTAACAAAGTATTCGTGGGTATTGAGACACCCCATGAAGAAAGCCTGGTGGAATGCAATAAATACCACAACCAGAACCGGGACCTGATGTCCAGCGTCAAGAAAATGCAGAACCACGGTTTCGAGGTGCAGGGCGGCTTTATCATCGGGTTCGATAATGACCCGCCTTCCATTTTTGAAAAGCAAATCCGGTTTATCCAGCAGAGTGGGATTGCCACCGCCATGGTGGGCTTATTGACGGCATTCCAGGGCACCCCACTATACAAGCGCATGGAAAAAGAAAATCGCTTGGTCCACGATTCTTCCGGCGATAACACGGACTTCTCGCTCAATTTTATTCCCATCATGAATAGAGAAACCCTGATAAATGGATACCGGGAGGTGCTGAAAACGATCTATGCGCCGAAGGAATATTGTAAGCGGGTGATTACTTTCTTGAAAGAATTTAAACCATTTCCACTGAAAAAGAAAATGACTATCCAACCGATATATCTCAGGGCGTTTTTGAGGTCCATCTGGCATCTGGGCATAATAAACAAGGGCCGGTGGTATTATTGGAAGCTTATTTCCTGGACGATCCTGCGGCGTCCGCGTTTATTCAGCCGGGCTGTCACCCATGCCATCCTGGGGTTTCATTTTCGCAAGATCTTTGTTGGCTGACGGGAAAACATGGGATTGACAATTACATGTTCTTTCACTATAATGGGTTGATGGATGCAAAACGATTTCCCAATTCTGCGAAAAAAAATATAGGTCCCGAAAAATTCAAGAGCGCTGTAGTACCAAAAGGTGTGGTAGTGGCTGTTGGTGGAAACGAAGACAAAGAGCATGATTTGCTTGTACTGCGAAGAATGGTTGCTTTAATTAAAAACAGCCCCATTCTCATCGAGGTCATTACCACTGCCAGTGAAATACCTGAAGAAACTAGTAAGATGTACCAGCGGGCATTTGACAGGCTCGACAATACAACTGTGCAATTCATGCATATTCACACAAGAAAGCAAGCAGAGGATGAACGATATATTCAACGATTAAAAAAATGCCACATCGTATTTTTTACCGGCGGCGATCAACTCCGAATTACAAGTACGCTTGGAGGTACGGTATTTCTGAATACCATTATTAATAAATACTTTACTGAAGATTGCATTGTGGCCGGGACAAGCGCCGGGGCAACCGCCATGGGCCAAACAATGATTTATGATGGAGAAAGTTCGGAAGCCCTGGTAAAGGGATCCGTTGAAGTGACGGCCGGCCTGGGATTAATTCAAAATGTAGTTATAGACAGCCACTTTATTACAAGAGGCCGATTCAGTCGTTTAATGGAAATAATCACAACCAACCCGGGTCACATCGGTATCGGATTGGGTGAAGACACGGGCATCATTATCAGGGACGGATACTTGATTGAGGCCATTGGAAATGGCCTGGTGGTCATTTTTAACGGAAAGCACATCCGCTATTCCAATATTTCTTCAATTAAAAGCGGGGAAGCCATCGCGGTTGAAAATATGCACGTACATACCCTGGTAAATGGTTACGGTTACGACCTCTTAAGTGATCAATTCCTCATGCCGGCGGAATTAGAGAAAATCTCTAATTCCTGATTATATTATCATGGATATGAAAATTCTTGAAATACGCGCCTTGCGAGGCGCAAATTATTATTCCAGGTACCCCGTTATCTACATGCAAGTAGACCTTGGCGAACTGGAAAAAAAACCTACGGATACTATTCCCGGTTTCGCCGACAGGGTTAAGAAAATCCTGCCTTCTCTTATCGAACACCGTTGTTCTCTCGGTCATCGCGGCGGATTCTTTGAGCGCCTCGATAGGGGAACCTGGGCCGGGCATATCGTCGAGCATGTTGCCCTTGAACTGCAATGCCTGGCGCAAATGGAAGTAGGCTTTGGAAAAACATATAGCACCGATGAGTATGGTATATATAATGTAATATACAGATATCGCGATGAAGAAGCCGGCATAGAAGCCGGAAAGTATGCAGTGGAAATTGTCAATAGGTTATTTAAAAGCCAGGAAACAGAAATACCACCCATAATCGACCGCTTGAAGGAAATAAGAGAAAACAACCTCCTTGGCCCTTCTACACAATCCATCGTGGACGAAGCGAAAAAGAGGGGCATCCCGGAAATAAGATTAAATAACGAAAGCTATGTTCAACTGGGATTTGGTATTCGGCAACGAAGAATCCAGGCTACAATAATCGACAGCACGTCTGCTATCGGAGTCGAAATAGCCGATGACAAAAAGAGGACAAAAGAACTGCTGGCAAGAATGGGAATTCCTGTTCCCGAAGGTTATGCGATCGATACTTTGCCCGAAGCAATGGAAGTGGCTGAGAGAATCGGCTACCCGGTTACGATCAAACCCATTTCCGGCAATCATGGCCGGGGCATTACCACGAATATATCATCACCCGCGGACCTGGAAACCGCCTTCATATATGCGAAAAAATTCGGCGAATTGCTGCTGGTTGAAAAATTCTTACCGGGCGCCGATTATCGCATCCTCGTTATCGACGGGAAATTCGCCGCCGCGGCCAGGAGAGACCCGGCATTTATTATCGGTGATGGAATATCAACGATTCGGCAATTGATAGACAAGGTTAATCTCGATCCCAAACGAGGGTTCGGTCATGAAAAGGCCCTCACCCGCATTAAAATCGATTACATGATGGAATGTCTTTTGAGTCAAAAACATTTGACGCTTCACTCTATTATCCCCAAAGACGAAAAACTCTATATCAAAACCACTGCGAATCTAAGCGCCGGGGGAATAGCCATCGATGTAACCGATGAAGTGCACCCAATGACAAAAACAATGTCGGAGCGCATATCCCAGATCATCGGCTTAAATGTGATCGGTATCGACCTGATTACCACCGATCATAGAATCCCGCTTTCAGATAACAATGGCGGCGTTATTGAAGTTAACGCCGCCCCCGGCTTACGGATGCATGCGAACCCATCCGAAGGAAAACCCAGGAATGCAGCGGGCGCAATAGTAGACATGCTTTTCCCCCCGGGATCGAAATACGACATTCCCATTGTCGCTGTTACCGGTACAAACGGCAAAACAACAACCGTCAGGCTCATTTCACATATCCTTGGACTGAACGGAAATATTGTCGGTATGACCTCAACCGATGGCATTGTCATTGGCAATAACTCGATTATCGAAGGGGATTACAGCGGACCCGAAGGGGCAAAGATTGTGCTGATGGATGCTTCCGTAGATCATGCCGTGTTAGAAGTGGCAAGAGGAGGAATTATTCGAAGGGGACTGGGATTCGAGGAATGCGATGTCGCCGTGATAACAAATATCACCAGGGATCACTTCGGTGAAGGAGGAATCAATACCCTCGAAGACCTCGCCAGGTTAAAAGGCGCCCTCCTGGGGGTAGTCAAACCTACCGGTTACGCCGTATTAAATGCCGATGATGAATTGGTATTGACCCTGAAAGAGCAAACCAAAGGACAGGTAATCTTGTTTTCTCTCCAGCATGATAACCCTGAATTGCTAAAACACCATGCCGATGGAAATACTATTGTAACCCTTGTCGATGGATCGCTTATCATTCAAAAAGGATCTTTGGTATCCACGGTTGCCAAACTAATCGAAATACCGCTCACCTTTGGCGGCTATGCCCTTTTTAATGTCTCAAACACCCTGGCTGCGGTTGCCGCAGCCTATGCATTGGGATTAAACGAGAAACAAATAAGAGCAGGCGTGATCAGTTTCAGTCCATCCATCGGCCAATCTCCCGGCAGGATGAACATTATCGATATGGGTAATTTTAAAGTAATGGTTGACTACAACCACAATATCGGGGCCGTTAAAGCTGTCGGGCAGATGCTTCCGTTTATTGCCCCGGGGAAAAAGATCAGGATGGCGGTTGGTACTGGAAATCGCAGGACCCAGGATATCATCGATTTTGGAGAGAGCCTTGCCGAATTTTATGATTATATTGTGATTACCGATACGGACCCCCGCAAAAGAGCTCCCGGGGAAACCTGTAAGTTGGTACAAGAGGGCCTTATCAAAGGCGGTTATGCAAAAGAGAATATCGCCATTATCCTCGATGGCAGGGAAGCTACCCAGAAAGCCCTGAAGATGGCGTCTGACGGCGATATTGTAGTGCTCCAGGCCGATGACATACAACAAGTGATGCAAGATGTAATAGATTATAAAGCCATATTGACTAACCAGATCCTGTCGAAAAAGTTACCTTGTCGATCCAGGCCAGGTAAGCGGGATTCCCTGCCGTAATAGGCAAGGCGATGATCTCCGGGACTTCATAAGTGTGCACGGCTTTGATGGCTTCTTCCACTTTCCCATAAAGACTTTCCCGGGTTTTAATCACGCAATACCATTCTTCCGTGTTTTCGATTTTACCTTGCCATTCGTAGGTGCTGGAAATAGGCCCTGAAACCTGCACGCAGGCGGCTATTTTTCCCTTTACCAAAGTTTCCGCGATTTTCTTAGCCGCTTCCCTGGAATCCGTGGTGGTTATCACTTGAATATATTTGCTCATGGTTATCCTTCCTGTAAAAACCGTATCTTAAATCAAAAAAGAAAAAAAAGCAATGATGCCTGCTGCCATGAAAATATCAAAACGATGTAGGGGTTTGATTCATCAAACCCAAAAATGTGAAGGGCTTGATAAATCAAGCCCCTACATGATAAATCAAACCCCAAAATGGGAAGGGCTTTTGAAATATTTAATGTCACATCCTCGCCACTCCTGTACTAAAATAAGGACAAATCATACCACAATTTGTGAAATCAAATTGGCAAAAACCTTGCTTATGTAAATGGAAACTCTTTGAATATCAAAAAGGAGACGTGCAATGATTTACAAAAAGAAATCTTATCTAACTAAAAAAATTATGTCACTCATCTTGACCGGCTTCCTGGCGGCGCCTTTCTTTGCCCAGGAACAAAAGGAATTACGGGATTCACAAGATTCCTTAAAATATAATGTGTCCGTCAATGTAATAGTCGTACCCCTCTTTGCCGTTGACAGCAGCGGAAATCCGGTTTACGATCTGAAAGAAGATGAACTTCAACTTTTCGTCGATAACCAACCCACCGAAATAGCGGCTTTCAGGCGCTTTGAATTCACCCATGAACAAAAAATCGAGGAAAAAGTCACCGACGAAGGAAACGTTAAAACGGTTCAACCTATCGGAGAACGATTCGTCTTCGTTATCCTGGATACGATGTTCAACAGCCTAACGGGTTTCAGGCGCGGCAAGGAGATCGCTATTAATCTTGTTAAACAAGGTGAACCCGGCGATAACTTCGTGATCCTGGAAAATAACCCCATCGGCGGATTAAAATACATCGGCGGCCCGGAAAAAGACGGAAACGTGCTGATCAAAAAAATAAACGAAATCAGCGCCCCTCCTGAAAAATGGAGTAAAGATATTTATTCCTCTCGTGTCTTAATCGATAATGTTGAAATTGATGCCACGACCGACCCACGGCTTGAGACGCGAGCATGGCAGTCGGCCAGGAACACCCACATAAATTCGGAAAGACTCCGCTATCAACACCAGGTGCAGTATTTTACCCATGTACTTTCTCAATTCAAATACGCACTCAAAACCATCGATAAGCCGAAGATCGTTTTCCTTATTTCCGAAGGAATCGCCATGGGCGCTTTCAGGGCCGCCATTGGTTCATCGGGTTCATCAGGGCCCAACGACAACTCCGATAGCGGCGCCCCCACACAAAGGATGAGTGAAAATGATTCCACCTCAAAATGGATCGATTCGTTACTGACTAAGGATGAGTCTACGGTTTTCGACCAGAATAAAATATATTCCGCGTTTATGTTAAACTACCTTGTTGAAGTGGTAAAATCGATTAACAGCGGCGGCAGCGTTCTTTATTCCATCAATCCCCGCCGAACCGACGACCTCAACAATGATGAGGCTTCCGGCGAAATGAGCCTGCGTTATATGGCGGGAGAAAGCGGCGGAAAATACTTTGCCGGTTCCAAACCGGAACAGATCGTTGAACGGGTAAAGAAAACTACTGCCGCTTATTATGAACTTTTCTATTCCCTTCTCCCCAACATGGGCGCCAATATGTCCCTGCGCGTCGAATGCAAACGTAAAGATGTCCGCGTCCACTCCCTGATACACACGGAGCGAAACCGAACATATCTGCAAATGGAACCGGTCCAGAAAAAAATCTTCGCCCTCAATGTGGTTACCAACGGAAACTGGAGCCGCATCGTCGGGAAAGTGATGAAAGCAAAATTTAAAAAAAGCGGCCCAGCGAAAGATGATTTAATGACCATCCAGGTTCCACTGCCCAACGTCATGCAAAACTGTAAAATCGATATGTTTTCCATCGGCACGGACCCTAAAACCCAGGATACCACCATTGATCTGGTAGGAAGCCAGGCAAAAGACATCGTCAATCTAAAGATTAAAAAAAGGAAAGATGTAAACCAATTCTTCGTCATCATCGAACCGAACACCCCCTATTGCATATATAACCAGATATAGCACGGGGCGCGTGCACCCTATTGTAGAACCCTCGCAGAAGAATTACATTTGTTGCTCCATCTGACTCAGTGCCCTCAAGTTTTTAAAAAGGTTGGACCAAAAATTTTTTATTATCCATTTTATTATTACTGCCAAAACTGGTATAATACCATCTCAAGAATGAAAACAGGAACCGGCAACCAGTGAAACGATTTTTTAATGTAACGATTTGTAAGAACAAATGGCTTCCGCTTATCCTGATCCTCATCTTTACTTTTGTTAACTGGCTGCTGCTGGCCCTGGCAACAAAAATCGGACCCCCGGATTTCTATCGAATCTACTTCCTGGGTAAAAAACTGCTCTCCGGAAACCTCAATATCGAAGTGATACCCCCACTATTTCCCCTCCTCTTATACCCCCTGGGAAAATTGCTCAATCTCTTTATCAACCACACCGAC
>JAUPLE010000871.1 GCA_030837085.1 Acidobacteriota bacterium
TCCGGAAACCATTTCTTACTTAAAGGCCCTGGCCAAAACAGGTAGCGTGATGAAACGTATTGCCGCCCTTAATTGGTTGGCTTTGCTCGCCTCACCGGGGGCAGACAGTGATTTTTTTATCGAACGATTGAAAGATGACGAAAGCTCCTGGGTTAAAGCCGCCTCCCTCTGGTATTTAAAAAAAATGAAAGTCCATGTTCCCCAGCCATTTCTCATAGAATCCTTAGCAAGCGAAAATCCTTTCCTTGTGTTCATTTCGGTTGGAATGTTGGATAATTCTCATAAATCCGACTTTGAAAAAAAACTTGACGACCTCTTTTTTCAGGGAGATGACTTGTATCAACGCCAGGTCCTGGAAAAAATCCATGAATGTTTCGGTTATAAAAAATTAAAGGCCCATTGCCTCAAGCCCCCCACGGGAAAATTGACTCTATTGGCGGCGCTCTTTTTTATCCAAAAAGCCTATGAAAATAATGACATTGAGGTTTTGAACAGGTATTTTACCATCGATACCCGGCCCGAATTGCTGTGCCCCACTGCCGCTCTATTGCTGCGAGTCGATAAGGAAAAAACCATTACCAAGCTCATCGATTTTTTAACCAATGAGGCGGATTATTTAATAAAAAAAATCGATCAAAAAAAATTATCCGACCGTGATCATATAGCCCTGATAAAAACACTTATTTCCATCCTGGGGGATTCCAGGGACAAACGCGCTATACCGGTTTTAGTCGAATATAGTAAAGCGGCCGATTTCTATATCGAGGTTGCTGCCTCCGATGCATTAAATGAGTTTATTCCTTTTCTAAGTATTGCCGAATATGATAATATAAAAAAAACAATCTCCCCCAATTACACCTGGAATTATATGACTAAAAATTTCAAACCTGAATTTGAACCATGGATTCGAAACTATTTAAGGGAAAATTCCAAAAGTTGCGATGTCGCAAATGTTATCTGGAATAAAATCGTGACATTGCTGCCCGATATAAGAGAGATTGTTTTAAAAAAAGGGATGGGTAGTTACATTTTTGATAAACTGAAAGAATTGCCCTCCGAGGTGGCAAAAAGAGAATTTCAATGGTACGCGGAAAAAAGAAATGGGAAGATGGTTTTGGATGCATTGGAAGCGCTTATCGATTATCCCCCGTCGGCGGAAATCGATAAATTGATGCGTGATCGGTTCTCAGGCCCCGATGCGGAGGAAAAAGGAATTGCCGCCAGGTATTTTGCCAAACAGGGTAAACCTTTTGTCTTTAATTACCTTGTAAAAAAATTAAAAGACCCCGGGCAGCGTTTCAATTTTATCGACTTTTTAAGCTATTATCCCGATAAAAACGGATTGGAATCCATAGTAGGTTTAATCCGGAAAAGGACTTTCGATGTATGGGAAAAAATAGATAATGTCTTAAAAGTGTTTGCGTTAAAAATCCCCGGCCAATTGTATCATTACCTGGATGATCCCGATATCGAAGTCCAAAAAAAAGTCGTGGCCGCATTTAAAGGGCATCAAACTTTCCGCCGCTGGGAAGAGTTCAAGCGGTTTATTAATCATGAGGATATCTCCATGGCTGTTTGGGCGTTCGATACCTGCCGGGAGCATTTCAATAAAGACGATTTCAAAGATTTAGAAACCTTTTACCACCGGTTAAAGGCAGAATCCATTAAAATGGATGTCCTTGAAGTGATGTCGAGATTAAAAACCCCGGAAGCCATTTTGTTCCTGGAGGAAAAAGCCAGGACCGAAAAATATATTGCCGATTACGCTAAATTTTATTCTGTCAAGGATGACCCGACCGGTTTGGTTTCCTTTATAAATAAAACCAGCAAATTGGATTTACTGAAAGCCGGTTTGGACCGATTGTTTCAATTGGATAATAAGAAAGGAATCGACACGTTTTTGGATAACTATTTAAATTCGGGTAATTTGCTGTCGCGACTCATGACAAAGGAAGGGGAAATACCGCCGCCGCCGCCGCATAGAAGAGATGATAATAAAGAGAAATTCCCTATTACGCTCAAAATCCCCGAGCCCATAAAAAAATTCGATACAGTGGCTAAATTTGAATTCCCCCCCATTATCGAGGATGCCGATAACTCTTGTGAAAGCACATTGCATGCAGGGGATATGTTTTTTCATTACCAGGAAGCAGCAAAAAAGAGACCAATAGCCCAGGAAACCCGGTTATATCGTTTTATATTTTCTGAGAACCTGGAAAAATGGAGTAAGCCGTTTGAATTTGACGTATCCTTGAAGTGTAGTTCGGTGTCAGACGAAGTTTCGATCACGGCGTGTCCCGATGGCCGTTATTTATTTTATTATATAAGGTGCAGCGCTGGACACGAATCGATCGGCAAACCCTATTTTGTCTATTTCGATAAGGAAAAGGGATTTGGAAAGGGATTTTACCCTTTAAATACCAGCCGAACGTTAAAAAATTTTACCGTTTTTTATTTCAAAGGCAATTATTACATAGCCGCTATCCCGGAAGAAAGCGGGAAAGAACGCGCAGAAAAACGTTTTTTAATATACCGCTCCGCTTCACTTGAAAATTGGAATATGGAGCCTGTCGAGGTTCAACTTCCTGAGGATATTCATCAAATAAAAATTAGGATTCTCAATGAAAAAATCTATCTGCTGCCAGGGAATGGCCTGTACGTTTCAACTGATTGTTTCCGTTGGGATAAAGTTCTTCATATCGACCATTCCAGGTTTACCGATATAGTGGAGCTTGAAAACAATCAACTGTGCGCCGTTTTAAGATCAACAAAATATGCCTTTAGTGAAGCTTACCTCATGTTTTCCAACGACCTGGTTCATTGGGATCAGCCTTTGTATACCGGCATGAATATAGACGAGAGTTATGTATATATTGGCAATAATAATATACATTATAAAGAAAAGCTCCTGGATTTATGTGGGAAAGAGATAACATCCATTGATTTGCCGAATCTGAATAAAGATTCGGATAATGACGGGCTTACGGATATCGAAGAGGAGGTATTGTTTACCGATTGTAATAACCAGGATACCGATGGAGACGGGGTAAAGGATTTTGACGATATCAATCCATTGAGAAAACCAGTAAAAACGCCGACGGATACCATGAAAATCAGGCAAGCGGTGTTAAATGAATATGTAGGGAAGAAAAAAGGATTTTATCAAGGCGGCTTATTGATTGTTACGTCTGAATCCGGGGAGACCCAGTGTTTTGAGAACCTGGCTCCCAGAGTTTTAGCCTTCAATGACAATGAGTTCAGGTTATATAAAAAATATTTCCGTCCTGTAAAGGGATGTTTCGCGAATATTTATTTCGAATCGATTACGTTTTCCCAGGACAAACGAAGTGCGGAGGTCGAGTTTTCGGATTATTTTGCTCCAGGGGCAGGCGCCGGTCACAAGGTGAGGCTTCGGAAGGTTGATGATGAATGGATTGTGATTTCGGAAATACGGACCTGGATTTCATAAGAAAAGTGAATCGCTTTATTAACGAATACAACCTGGCCCGGAAGCGCTTATCTTTACACCCGGCCACTTATTCCGATTCCCACTCAATTGGGAATTTTCTTTCTTGTTGCGAAGTCGATCACTGGACGCCCATCGCCTTCCGTGACTAAGAAAACCGATTTAATGCCTACTCTGGGGAGTACCTGGAGAACTTGAACGATTTTCCCATAGGGAACACCTTGATCGGCTTTTAATCGTATTCTTACTTCTCTCTGAGCATTTTCCTCAAATTTGTCTTCAATGAGTCCTTCCAATTTTGATAGAGAATTATCGTCTAATATGCGACCATCAAGCCACACTCCGCCTTCTTTAGGAATCTCTATAGTAAGCAGTATATCGTTGGGTATATACTGGTAATTCTTTACTTCAAACAGTGTCATACGGGCGATACGACCGTCACAAATATTAACTATAAAAAAAGAGATTAGAATCGCCAGGAGTACACCGCACAATGAAGCCATAAATCCTTTATAATCCATTTTCTTGAGCAAATGCATCTGATTATTACCGTATATATGCTCCATGTTTATTCTCCTTTTAAAATCATTTGACACCATTTGACCCTTTTTGGGGGCCAGGCTATAAGCGGTAACAATCTCAAATTTCAATAATTTGTTACCCGATTGAACAATACCATAAATTGAGAATGAATTCAACTCCAGCGGAACAAAAAAACAAAACACGCACGGCGTGCAGCGATAAAATTTTTGAGATTGCCGGAGGCTCGATTTTATGATAGAATATAGAATAATCATTTCAACTTGGGGAAAATTTTCCCCTGCGAGGCAGCTATGGGTATTTCAAAATTTCAGTCATTCATGAATTTTAAGATTAAAGGAAACTATAGCGGTGTAAAAGCCGTGTATTCAGGCAGCAAACGATGTGTAAATTAGATAATTTAACGAGATTAAATGAATCGGAGGTCATATGAAGCGAACGATTTTAATTTTTTTGATTGTATTGACTATTGGCATTATCAGCGCCAATCGATTAATGGCGATTCCACAAGAGGAAGACGAATGGAAAAATGATGATTTTGGGAGGGTCATCGGGCAAATCATCGATGCAGATACCGGGGAGCCTGTGAATGAACATTTTTGGATTCAATTGTTCCCATTTGAAAAATCAGACAAAGTAGTTCGAGGTGCGACTTTTAAAAATGGTAGTTTTTCAATAAAAGCAAAACCCGGTCGATATGCTCCATCTTGTTCCCCCTATGCTAAATCTGAATATAGTGACGATCCGGACCCTATCAAAATTCCTGAAGTCCGCCAGGAGATAAAGGTTGAAAAAGGGCAAATAACCAAAGTATTTAAAAAAGCTTACCGGGCAGGAAAATTAAAAATTGTTATTGTCGATATAAATGGCGCCAGGATAATTCCCAAAAATCTTTTTAGTGATGCCGATATTCAGGAAAGTCTTGACAGAACTTTTGCGGATGGAAATATTGAAAAATATTTAACGCCCCTCTCTGCGGCTTACAATGGATACTTAGAAGATGGTGAACGCACAATTGGACAACTGTATCCCGCCACCTACACCCTTGAAATTGATTTCCGTTTTACTTATTTAGGATATGGTTCACGAAGATTTGAGAATATTTCAATTGAGAAGAATAAGACAACAGAAATAAAAGTGGTGTTAGATTTAACTGACCAGACCGGGGTTTATGGAAAAGTGGTCGATATGAGTGGTAATCCGGTAGAAGATGTGCATGTAAGGGTTCTAAAAGTTGAAAGAAGTAATATAAATATGGGATATGCAGAAACTTATACAGATAGTAATGGAAATTACAAGCTTATTGGAATAAGTGAGGGACCTTATGATCTGAGATTTTCAAGAGTATTCAAACCATTCATATCATACGATATCCCGGATGAAAATATTGTAATTGAAAAAAATAAAATGATTGAAAAGAATCGGCAGATAAAAACGCCGCCAGTCAAGATCCCATAATTTTTTTAAGTTACTCAGGAGGTTGCCGTTATGAAAAAATCAAAAAAATTATTTTTATTTTTGTTCGTTTTTGTTTTGTGGTTCAGCATTTTATTCTCCGATGATATCACAGCGACTGGATTAGGAAGAATAAAGATAACTGGCAAAGAAGAAGTTGAACTGGGGAAAAAAACAGAGTACGATAAATTGACAGAGGTTTGCCCCGATCTGGACAAATGGGTGAAAGATGCCTCGGAGGGAAAGGACATTAACAAAAAACAATTTATGAAAAAATTGGATGAAACTATTAAGAATTGTTGGAATGAGGCAAGCGATTCGATAATGAATAATCCTGATCTGAGCCAGGAGTTCAAAAACAAATTTTCCGAAAAATTAAATAATAAGGATGATCAAGGTTCATTGGTTTTCTCTGAAAGGCAAGATCATGGGGCAAACTGGGGCAAGGAAATTGGTATTCCAATAAATTCCGAGATAAAGGATAAGGTATGGGATGAAGCAAGTCAAAAATGGGTCGATCGTACCACGGAAGACTGCTATCTTAAAAAAATCGTAGATTTCATTGCCGCTAAGCTAGCCAAAGGCGATCTGGATATGAGCGACTTTAAAAATGAATTAATAAATTTTATTGCCACTTTGATCCATGAAATGATGCATTATTTTGGCAATGTAAATCAAACTTTAGACGAATGGACAAAAAGTGAGAATCGACGACGTTACGAGTGTATTGCCGAGTGTATGACCTATTTACTTACAGGAATCGCGGGCGACGATTTGAAAAATTGCGACAATCATTGTGCGTACCTTCACAGGAAATGCCTGGACGCAGCAGGTTGCAAAACTGATAAAAAAAACCATAAAAATATGGAAAAATATTGGAGTGATTGGCCGGATGATAATTACTCATATTCAGACGGGAACCTACTTTTTACTGATATAACCAATTTTTCCACCGGCATCGATGTTGCAAATAACAATCGGCTTTCTTTTCTTTATTCCCCGGATGCGCTGATCTATAGCAATTTCGAAAAAAATGAGATGGAATACTTGCTGGATCGATTTAGCCCCGATCAATATTTCTTTGATTATGTTCATGACTATTTTTCCAATAAACACAAAGTACTGGTCATCCCAACCGGAGAATTAAGCGGAGATGAAAATTCCGAAATAATTCGGCAAGCAGTGAGTGTATTCGTTGAAAATGGAGGAACTTTAATCGTCTTTTCACAACAATATGATTCAAATATAGAAAAACTGGCCCCGAGTCCTGCCGGCGAACACCTGAAAGCTTATGGATGGCGTCAGGACAGTAGTTGCCTGAAAAACTCCATTTATTTCGAATCTATTCATCCGGTTCTCTCATCCTCTACCAATGAGTTAATCGATGCAGGCGTGGACGGCTATTTTTCGGTTTACCCTTCCAATTCTACCATTCTGCTGAAACGAAAAATTAACCTTGAACCGGCTATGCTCTATTATCCTTATGGAAATGGTACGGTCATTTTAACTTCCATGTTTACCGACTGGGCCTATGCACATTCCCAATCAACCTCA
>JAUPLE010000872.1 GCA_030837085.1 Acidobacteriota bacterium
ATCCTGGATTACCTGGGCACGTTGATGTCAAAATCTATTTTGATGCGGCGGAATCCTGAGGAGGAAGTCTATGTCAAGGTACTGATCCCGGATTGATTTATTCATGGCTACAGAGGAATATGAAGAGAAAAACATCATCATAAACTGTGGATAGGCTATTGTTGAGCTTAATTTATGTAAAAAATAAAAATAAGGAGACATAAGATGGCAGGTGCAACCGAACAAAACGAAGAAAAATTTAAAGAGTTCATTAATAGTTTGTTAGAGGCCCAGAGCTACGACTTTATGAATGAAAAAGCCCTATTTACTCGCAAAACCCTTGAAAAGACGCTCACCACATTTTGCGATATCATCGCCCGTGAACTGGAATGTGATTCCTGTGAAATCCTAATGCAGATTTATGACCCAAAGATGGTGAATGAAAAATATTTAAAAGAATTGATGGATGAATATTTAGAGAAAGTTTCTAAGCCGTATGCAGAAAAAGAAAAAGCGGAATTTGAAAAAAATCGTAAATACCTTTTAAATATCCCATTAAATTTTCCATACTGGGCATTTCCCAAGGGAGCCGCAAGCCTGGTGGCAGTTAACAGCAACAGCCCCTGGCTCCCGGTTATTAGTGACAAAACAAGCAGACTCAATTATACACCGTTAAAAAGCGGTATAACAAAAGAAATTTTCCAGGAAGATGTGGCGCGAATCAGAGACAAGTTAAGTATCATTGAAACAAGGAATTTTATAAAATTGGGTTACGCGGACCCGTTGGTGTGGAATAATACAGGATGGAAGTATGTGTTTAAGAACTACTACGGCGTTCCCATACGTATCCATACCGGGGGGGAAGTAATCGGACTATTGAAAGTGGAGAATAAAAAAGAATCTAAAGAAGAAGAGATTAAAAATTTATTGAGTATGTCGGATTCCGTGGCACTTGCCGAGAGTATTATTAATAAGCTTAAGGATGCCAGTCAAAAGTTGGAGAACTTTAAATCATTGGATGTATCACTTCTGGCGCTGGCTTATCTTGAAGCGGATTTGAAGTCACTGGAATGCCGTGATTCTATCAAAAAAAATGGCGGCGGATTGGAAAAATTATTTTTCATCCCTTATCCGGATTATATAACAGAGATATTAAAAACATTTGGTGACGCGATTATTAAGGGAGGCATATTAAAACCCAGAAACGAAGCTGAAGAAAATTCTATAAAAGATGATCCGATAAATTCTTTAAGAGCAGCATTAAAGAAGGGACGCGTTGATTTAAAAAAAATTTTTCAAGAGAGAAAATTATTGTGTGATATATTTATTTCTATTATTCAAACTTTTCCGATTTTTGAAAAGTTAAAGTGTGATGAATTGAAAAGTTCTAAGACGGATGAAAAAACTTTTAAATCGAAAGCAATAGCTATATTGGATATTTTTGACAGTAAAATACGTCAATTTGATGGAATAAATATCAATTCTCTAATCCCTATCGATGATAAAACTCGCCCGCCAATGCAGTTGTTTACCAAAAGTATCGCCGAAGAAAGAAGATTATGGAACCTGCTTGGCAATGAAAATTCCTGGGGTCAATTATATGAAAACGTCAAAAAATTTTATAACATTTTTTATAAAGCCTTTTCATCAATAGATTATCGCGAAGCCGCGTGTGATTTACAAGCGGTTGAAAAAATTTTAATTGAGAGTGTTGCGAATAGTACATTTGCAAACGGCCCCCTTAAAGAATGCAGATTCGAAATTGAGGATTGGATCAATGGAGAGCCTATTGATTTTCATTTCAAAGTTTCATTGTTACAAATTAAAAATGAAACCGAGTTCCTGGATATCTATGTCGTGATTCTTCCCGACAGAAATGAGTTTAAAGATGCACTTATAGATAAATACACATACATCTCTAACAAATATAAACAGAGTAATCTCATCTGGTTGAATAAAGACGGTGACCGTGACATAACTGTCGAAAACCATCGAAGGTATCGGCAAGGTTTCAGTGAGAAGACTGTCGGTGAATTGATTTATGTAGAAAATTCGGGATGGATTACCGACTTTTTGATGGATCGGTTGGCGGCCCGTATGCAAGCATTCACTCTTGCTTTCCCGGTGGCCGAGTTCTCCTTTTCGGATACCAATAAATTAACCTGGGCAGCTTTTGAAATAGGAAAATTGATCGAACGTGAAATCTCCTACCGGGCCAACAGGCATGATGATCCCATGCCGTTAACAGCCATGGAATTTTACCGTGTACCCATCAGCGACCTGAGCTTTGTCGATGATATGCGGGCAAGAAGAAATAATTTAAAAAAAAGCGCACCGAATATCGATGTCTATTTAAAAAATATTATTTTCGAGATGAATATGGCAAACGCCGTCGAATATTCTTCGCGGATAAAGGGTTACAGGAGTTATTTTCAACGGATTGGCGAACGATTCGAAGGTTATGTAAGGGGCAATATTGCCCTGTGGGTATTTCTACTTTCTCTCATAGCCGAGAATGATGAGGCGGCATTTCTAAAAAATGAAAAGTTGCAAGGGGATGGAAATGTATTCCTCGATAACCTTTCGATATTCAGGGAATATATTAAAGAATCATTAGATGAACCAGAGTTCTTCGACAAACTCTGCAGACATAAATTTCCTGATTACTATGGAGATCTTAAATTCGACTCACCACCATTTATGGATGAAAAAAAATGGAATAATAGTAATCCTGGAAAAGATGGAAACTTAATAGATTTACTTTTAAAAGCC
>JAUPLE010000873.1 GCA_030837085.1 Acidobacteriota bacterium
ACCCTTTTTCACTGCGTAGGGTACAGCGATAGAGTTGTACCCTACCTCGTACATGGCAATGATTATAAAATTAGGGGCCAGGTCGAAGATCTCTTTGTCGATTTTATCGGACAAAAATCTGATCAACGCTTCGGTATCCGGATTCTCTTTTAAAATTTCCGGCAGGATTTTTCCGCTGTCTTCCACGATGATAAGATCAAAGGCTTCTTTCAGTTGCCGGATTGCCTCGTCCTGGTATCTCCGGGTTAAAATGACTTTTCGTTTCAACCAACTTACCTCCACGCGTACTAGGATTAAATATTATACCGGAAAATAAATCCGAAATGCAATTAATTGCCGATGGTTTTTATAATTAATTCATAGGATTTCACAAATTCTTCCAGCAGGCGTTTTTTATCGGGGAAGACCACGATACCTGTCTCTTTTAACAGGTCAGTGGTTACGACTACGGCATGGAATGGTTTTCCCAGGTAGGCGCGCAGTGGGAAGATTTCCATTTCCACGAATTCCATACCGCGTTGGACTTGTTCCCGCAGCCATGAAGATGTTTCTCTCTGGATGATATCCACCGTGACCCCTTTGGCTTTTCGTAAGCCGTGATTAAGCGTCTTTAACGGGAAGGATTTGGCTTCACAGAAATAGTCCAGGATAGCGGTGGAGTAGATGGCTTCCACCTCCAGGGAAGTGGGCTCAGCGATTTCTTCATTCAAACTTCCGGCAGTGCCCAGGAAGAACACCTCTTTTGATTTTAGGTCTTTTATGAATTCCAGGTTAGTCAAGAGATGGGGATAACCCAGGAAACCAACCAGCAGGGTGTAGTTTTCGAAGAAAATGATCTCGCTGTTGAACAGTTCAAAGGTTCCCAGGGCTTTTTTTTTAAGTTGCTCAAAGTAATTGGTATCCCAGAAAAATGGGATTAGTACCAGGTGTGGGGGTATATCCACTTGTTTTGGGGTAAATAAAAGTTTGTCCATGATGAAGTATCGCGGTTCCTTATTTTTTATTAAAAAGAAAAACCTGGGCGATAGAGGATTCGAACCTCTGACTTCTACCGTGTGAAGGTAACACTCTAGCCGCTGAGTTAATCGCCCAGTCGTTAGTAAGCAGTATTATAAAACAAAATGAAACAATCGTCAAGAGATTCGGGAAAAATGTAAATTTTTATAAATATTTACACGGCGGAACCGCTGCTAATCCTACCTTAAAAAAAGAAAAGGTAAAGTATTATAAATTTTGACTGATAAAGGGGAAATTTATACTATAATTATGACGTAAGGGATAAGGAGTAAGGAGGAAAGAACTATGAGAAAACATGCGATTTTAATTATATTAATTTCAGTGATATCGGTAGTGGTTACACAGGCAGCGGAAGCAGCTATTATCCATGTAACCACGACGAAGGATAATGTGCCCGGTTCGCTTCGGGCGGCCTTTACCACGGCCTTCACCTATAACAAAGATAACACCATCATAATACCTGCCGGGACATACATATTAATGGGCGTGGGCGAGGCCAAGGAAGACGACAATGTCAGCGGCGACCTGGATATCAAAACCAGGTGCATGCTCACCATTAAAGGTAAAGGAAAGTTCCAAACCTTTATCCACGGAAATAACAACGATCGTGTACTGCATATCTTAAATGGGATGGTTTCTATCACCGATTTAACGATACAAAAAGGAAATGGACTGTTTGGTGGAAATTCCAAAGGAGGCGATGGAGGTGGAATATATAACAGCGCTGACCTAACTCTGATCCGCTGTGTGATAAGGGAAAATGTTGCTGGAGATGGAGGTTGGTGGCATGCCAATGGGTTATCTGGCGGCAATGGTGGAGGAATTTATAACTCAGGGACACTGGTCATTGATAATTGTATCATTACTAATAATAAAGCAGGGAATGGCTCAGAAAGTGATGATATAGGTGGGAATGGCGGCAGTGGGGGCGGCATTTACAACATAGGGATATTAACTTTAAATAAATGCATAATTACCGACAATAAATCTGGGAACGGAGCGTGGTTGGATGGAATTGGCGGCGAAGGTGGGGGCGTTTGCAATAGGGGTACTTCAATCATATCCGGATGTACGGTCAGCGGTAATGAGTCCGGTTCAGGCGATTATTATGCGGGTAGAGGCGGGGGGATTTTCAATGGTACTGATGCCTATCTTAGTCTGGCAAATTGCACTGTCAGTGGAAATCACACGGGCGAAAGAGACTACTCTGCTAGTGGTGGGGGGCTTTACAATGCCGGGGATTCACGATTGACAGGCGTCACAATTGTCAATAACACGGCAGGAACAAACTCAAATACCTATGAGGGGTATGGCGGCGGTATTTACAATGGCGGTAACATTATTTTAATAAACGCCATTATAGCGTATAATGGCGTTCCCAATATTGGATATGGCGCGGATTGTTATGGTACATTCGATTGGGTGTGTTACAGCGTGATCGCGGATACCAGGGATTGCGCGCTTAGCGGCTATCAAAAAGCCAATATTCTGGGGCAGGACCCTCTGCTGGGGCCACTTGCCGATAATGGCGGGCCCACCAAGACCCATGCCTTACTTCCCGGCAGCCCGGCCATCGATGCAGGAAACAGCTCCGGTTCGTACACGGATCAACGCGGGTATAAGAGGCCGATAAATATTCTCAGTATTCCTAATGTAAGCGATGGCGCGGATATCGGCGCCTATGAATATATTGCCCCTTTTTCTACCTCCAAATCCCATTAATCGAGAAAATCCTTTGCCACAGACTCTCGCCTCCTCTGCCCCCAACCGGGCTCCAGATTATTCTGCTTTCCAGGAATGAAAATTAGGGACCAGGAAAGTCATTTTTGTTGATTATTTTTTTTTGTTTTGTTATAATTTTTTCTAAAAAAAAATAGGAGGATCAAGCAATGAGGACAAAAAAAATTACCAGGAAACTCAGCTTAAACAAACAAACTATCTCCAATTTAAAAGATGACGAGATGAGCAATCTCAACGGCGGAATTGAGACCTATGTTCTAACGGTATGTAGGACAGTCTGTATTTCAAACTGCCGCACTTGCACGGCTGTCAGTTTTTGTTACCAATGCATGACTGATGAATTTTCAATTTGTATTTGTTAAGATGAGTTAAGTGACGATGTGACGCTTGTATGTACGGAAGCGTTTTAAGCTGTAAGTTGTAAGGGTAAATCCTCACTCACTGTTGAGTGAGGATTTACTTTTTTTCCATAATAAAAAAGAAATCAACAGCAATTCTCATTTTGGCCTAGAAACAAGAAATTTCAATTGGGGCTGACACGATGGCCGCCGGTAACGCCCCTACCCTATGGAATTGAAAAGTGGACGTCTGAAACGAATTTATAATTAGACTTGCTGCGGGGGAGAAATACCTGTTGACAAATCCTTTTTTTTGCACTATTATATTGCCAACAAATTTGTTGGCAACAAAACTGTTGGCACAAATTTGTTGCAGGAGGTAATAAATGGATAAACTGGTACGTGAAGTCGGGCCATGGGTCGATAAAGACCGATTCTGGGACCGGGAACAAGAACTGGCCGATTTAATGGAGTTATTGGATGAAGGCGAGAATATCCTGATCACTGCCCCACGCCGCATTGGTAAAACAAGTTTGATAAGGGAAACCGGCAACAAGCTGGCCGATCGATACTGCTGCATCCAATTAGACTTGCAAAAGAGCCATTCCCCCGCGGATGTGATTACAGAGCTTAGTGTGGCCACACGCCCTTACATGGATTTGTGGAAAAAAACCAAAGAGGTATTTAAAAATGCCA
>JAUPLE010000097.1 GCA_030837085.1 Acidobacteriota bacterium
CGTCCGGTGGAAGCCGGGGCCATTGAGGCGCTGAAAAAGGAACCGGTCATAGCGGGGGTGACCGATAAATTGCAGGGAATTTCGGCTGCCGATTGGCAAATAGCGCTGAGCAATCTGCGCAATGCCCATCTCCTGTCCAAAGAGGGGCTGCAAAAGCAGGGCATCCTCGATTGTCACCCCCTGGTGCGGGAGTATTTCGGGGAGAAGTTGAAGCAGGAGAACCCCGCCGGATGGAAAAAGGCGCATGAGCGGCTTTACCGATATTTCAAGGATTTGCCGGGGAAAGAGTTGCCCGATACTTTAGCCGAGATGGAGCCGCTGTTTGCCGCCGTGGCCCACGGCTGCCGGGCCGAGCTGCACCAGGAGGCGTTGGTTGAGGTGTTTTGGAAACGAATCACAAGGGGAGACAAAGGTTATATTTTTAGACAGCTTGGCGCCTTTGGTTCGTTCCTTTCTTCACTGTCCAATTTTTTCGCGGTTCCCTGGGGCCAACCGGCGACGGAATTGCCCGATGATAAAAAGGCATTGGTCTTGAGTTGGGCGGCCTTTGACCTTCGTGCGCTGGGAAGGCTCCGCGAGGCGGTCCAGCCCATGAAAGCTTCATTGGAAATGCTGATTCAACAAAAAGACTGGGAAAATGCAGCTATTGTAGCCTCCAACCTCAGCGAACTGCTGCTAACGCTGGGAGATGTTCCGGAAGCGGTGGCCGCTGCCCGGCAAAGCGTCACCTATGCCGACCAAAGCGGGGATGAAGATTGGAGATGTTATTCGAGAGCCACCCTTGCCGATGCCCTGCATCAGGCCGGGGCATTGAAAGAAGCGGAACAATGGTTCCTTGAGGCCGAAGCCCTGCAAAAAAAAAGCCAACCGGAATATCCCTTTCTTTATTCGCTCAGGGGTTATCAATTCTGCGACCTGCTGCTGGAAAATCACGCGCGTGCACGTATTCCGGGCCAGATCAAGGAAGTAATGGAACGGGCGGAGAAAGCGCTTGAGATTGTTTTAAATGGCTCTCGAAACTTGCTTGATATTGCATTAAATTACCTCACCCTGGGCCGGGCCTGGATGCTGTGGGCGCCGGGGGCATTGTCGGAACCGTCAAAAGAACCGTTGCCAGGCGACCGGCTATTGCCTATGGCGCGCGCCCTGAACTACCTGGATCAGGCCGTGGAGGGACTGCGTGAATCCGGCAACCAGGATGATTTGCCTCGCGGCCTCCTGGCCCGCGCCGAATACTATCGCCATATCAAGGAATACGAGAAAGCCCACGATGACCTTTCCGAAGCCCGCGACATCGCCGAACTGGGCGAAATGAAACTGTTTATATGCGACTATCACCTCGAAGCCGGACGCCTTTGCCACGCCCAGGGCAAAATGGAAGAAGCCGCGGAACACGTCCAAATCGCAAAGAAATTGATCGATGAGACTGGATACGAACGGAGACGGAAAGAGTTGAGGGCTAATTATTAATGGTTAATTTTGCGAAAAATTGAGAATTCCATATTGACAGTATATAACTTATAGTGTATATCATAACCGTGAAAGGAAAAGACATTGTACGAAAATTGAAAGATCATGGTTGGCAGATAGTGCGAACAAAAGGTTCCCATTTCATGATGGAAAAAAATGGCTTGGTGATACCGGTGCCATGCCACAATAAGGATATGAAGATAGGCACGCTTAAGGCCATTGCTAAAATAACCGGTGTGCCATTGCCTTAAGGAGGAATTATGGTTATTGAAACGTTTGAACCTACTGCTGTGTATCGAAAAGAAGCAGATGGGGGATATTTTGTATTCTGTCCCCAGGTGAAAGGGGTCTTTTCAGAGGGCGATACACTTGAAGAAGCTCGCGCCATGATTAAAGAAGCCCTGGAAGGTATTATTGAAGTTGTTTTGGAAAAGGATTTGAAAAACTATTTTACTCCCAACGAAGAAAAGAAAATGCCAGGGGATATCGAGGAACGTATTAATATAGAAAAGAACTTGCAGATAGCAGTATCTATTAAAATAGCCAGGGAACGGGCGGGAATAACGCAAGATGAGTTGGCCCACCGACTTGGAGTTCGCCAGCACTATATCTCAAGATATGAAAAAGGCATGGCTATTCCTTCAGTTGATCGTTTTTTAAAACTATTCGAAGCATTACTCCCCGCTTGAAACAGGTCAAAAAGATAGCTCAAATTTCCACTCTGGAAATCGCCGAAACCGGCGAAATGAAACTCCACCTCTGCGACTATCACCTGGAAGCCGGACGCCTTTGCTCCGCTGAAGGAAAGAAAACCGAAGCCGCGGAACACGTCCACATTGCCGCCGAATTAATCGAAAAAACCGGCTATTACCGAAGAAAAAAAGAACTGTCCTTATTATTTGAAAATAAATGAATAATATTATATAATACTGTATTGAAGGAGTACAAGATAATGTCTAAGACGATTTCGTTAAGTTTGGACGATATGCTTTATGAAAAATTTATGGTGTACGCCAGGATGGATAATCGATCTCTTTCAAATTTCTTTAAGACAGCCGCTGCCCATTATATCGCAGATAAAATGATGATGGACGACTTTGAGATGGAAGAAATACGAAATAATATCGACCTGAGAGAGAGAATCCGGGCCGGAAGCCAGGACGCAGCAAATAGAGAAGGGAGATTCGTCGATTAGCTATAAAATTTTTGAAACCAAACAGTTCCTAAAAGACTTAACCAGGATAAAAGGAAAGAGCCCCTTGTCCCCTGTCCCGGTTCATCCAAAAAGCCCTCTTCATTTTTTTTCCGTTTTTTTTCCTCTGTGTATTGACACCTTCCCGAAACTGTGATAAATTATACACCTTAAAAAGAAATCAAGTGGGACGTTAGCTCAGTTGGCAGAGCATCGCCCTTTTAAGGCGGTTGTCGCTGGTTCGAGCCCAGCACGTCTCAGGGTATGGCCCGTTCGTCTATCGGTTAGGACATAGGATTTTCAATCCTATAAGAGGAGTTCGACTCTCCTACGGGCTAAATTTTTTTCCCTCCTTTTTTATTGTTTTTTGTGACGACAAGAAATAGCGTAGGGGCGCAAGAAATTGCGCCCCTACACCCTTCCCCCCATTAAGGAGTAGATATGAGAAAAATAAACATCTTAACCATCCCCCTTTTAATGTTAATGGTCTTCATTTCCGGTTTCCCGGCCTTCGCCGCCCCCCAGGACTCCCCCAAAAACAAAGTGACATACGAACCTTACAAAAAAGACAAGGCCCTGGAAGAGATAGAAAAGTTACAAGAAGACCTTCAAAAACAAAAAGATGACGAGTCCCAGAAAATCCGCGACCGGCAGAAAGCTGAAAAAGAAACCGAAAAGAAAGAGAAAAAAGTCCTAAAAGCAGACCTGTCCGGTGTGTATCCTCCCAAATCCCCGGCGGAATTCAAACAATATTTCCATTTCCCCTCCGTGCCCCAATACCTCACCAGCACCTGTTGGAGTTTTTCCACCACCTCTTATTTCGAATCCGAGATTTACCGGCTGACCGGGAAAAAGATCAAATTATCCGAGATGTGGGCCCCCTATTTCGAATTGATCGAAAAATGCCGGCGTTTCATCCGCGAACGGGGCGAATCCTACGTGGCCGGCGGCGCACAATCCAATTCGGTTATCAGGATCTGGAAAGAACACGGCATTGTCCCGGCTGAGGTCTTCCCGGGTGTCATTAACAAAGAGGATCGCCATAACCATGATCCCCTGATGAATGAACTGGATACCTACCTCGAATACATCAAGTTCAATAACCTGTGGGACGAGGAAGAGAACCTAAAACATGTCGTCCTGATACTGAATCGATACCTGGGCGAACCGCCAAAGACTTTTACCTACAACGGAAAAACCATGACGCCGTTGGAATTCCTGCAAAATGAAACCGGTCTCCGCCTGGATGATTATTACTCGCTGATTTCCACCAGCCGCTTTCCCTTTTATACCTATGCCGAATACGCTGTCCCGGACAACTGGTGGCACAATAAGGACTATATCAACCTGCCCCTGGACGAATGGTACAACTTGATTAAAAAAACCATCCGGACGGGGCACACGCTGGTCATTGGCGGTGATGTGTCCGAGCCGGGGCATATGGGCGAAAAGGATGTGGCGTTTATTCCCACCTGTGATATCCCCGAGAAATACATCGACCAGGATTCCCGGGAGTTTCGCATTAATAACAAAACTTCCGAAGATGACCACGGCGTTCATATAGTGGGTTACACCCAGTACAAAGGCAAGGATTGGTTCCTGATAAAGGATTCCAGCCGCGCTGCCCGGAAAGGTAAATTCGAAGGGTATTTGTTTTTCAGGGGCGATTATATTAAATTAAAAATGCTGACCTGCGCCCTTCATAAAGACCTACTAAAGGATATCCTGCCCAAAATAAAAAAATAAACCCGATTTTTCCCGGGCATTGATTTTATCCCAGAAATATAGTAGAATAAGGTTTTCAATTAGAACAGGAGGAACAGAAAGTGTCCAGAGTATGTGATATTTGTGGAAAAGCACCGATGAGCGGTAATAATGTCAGCCATTCGCATAAACTATCCAAACGGAGATGGTTGCCCAATTTACAAAAAATAAAAGTGCAAGTTGATGGAGGCGCAAAAAAGTTGAGAGTATGCACCTCCTGTATCCGCTCCAACAAAATATTGAAAGCCGCTTAAAACAATTAATAATGAATGCTGAGCAATGAAATAAATCATGGCAGATATCGGCAGTAATCTTTCTTTGAAAAATAGGGTGGGCATTATCGGCGGTAATGCGCCGGACGCCCTTTCCCTGCGAAACGCGGAACGAATGGGCGAACTCATTGCCCGGAACGGCTATATCCTTGTCAATGGCGGTATGAAAGGCGTGATGGAAGCCTCGGCCCGGGGCGCCAAAAACGCCGGGGGTTTTACCATCGCCATTACCCCGGGGAAATCGCGGGACGAAGGAAATCTTTTTTCAGATATTGTTATCCCAACGGGATTGGGTTATATGCGCAACCCGCTGGTGGTTCTTAATTCCGATATCGTGGTAGCCATCGACGGCAGTTACGGTACACTGTCGGAAATCGCTTACTGTAAAATTTACAACCGCACTGTTTTCGGTTTGAACACCTGGCCGATCGAGGGCGTCATTGCCCTGGCCACCCCGGAAGCAGTAATGGATAAAATCAACGAATATTTTAAAAACTTAAACGGTTGACGGTTAACGTTGGTAACGAATTATAAGATCATTGTCCATTACGACGGCGCCCGGTTCAGCGGGTGGCAGTTCCAGGCCCCTCCCCTTAAAACCATCCAGGGCGAATTAATGCGCGCCCTGCAAATCATTGCCAAACACCGGGTGATTGTTACCGGCAGCAGCCGCACCGACGCCGGGGTACATTCGGCCGGTTTGGCGGCTAATTTCCATTTGAAAATCAAGATTGCCCCGGAGTCCCTTAAAAAGGCGCTTAACTCACTGCTGGCGGAAGACATCCGCATTATGGAATGTGAAGTCATGGACAAATCCTTTAACGCCCGTTTCAGCGCCAAAGGGAAAGTATATATCTACAGGATTTACTTCGGCCAGACTGTTTCGCCGTTTATTTGCAGGTACATGCATCACATCCCTTACCCGTTGAATTTAAGGCAGATGCGAAAATGTCTTCCTTATTTTATCGGGGAAAAGGATTTCAGCTCGTTTACTTCGGATGACCCGGACAAGGAACGTATGCGGGGGATATCGGAATTTACCATGAAGGTACGGGGAGAAGAAATCACTTTTACTATTTCCGGGAAAAGTTTTTTAAGGTACATGGTGCGAAATATAATCGGGACCATTATCGATGTGGGACGGGGCAAGTTGAAGCCCGGGGATATCCCGGCGATATTTGAGGCCAGAGACAGGAAAAAAGCCGGGCAATCGGCCCCGGCCAAAGGGCTCACCCTGGCGAAAGTGATTTATTAGTATCCGGCAGAGCCGGGAGAATGGAGATGGAATTTTCGCGTAATTGCACATAATGATTTTTCAGTGGCGCGAGAGTCCCGTGCATGTGCGCGCACGAATTTTTCAGGTGATTTTAGGAATTTTTCATCTGCACGGAAAGATTTTTCAGATGATTTTAGAGATTTTTCATCTGCGCGGAAAGATTATTCAGGTGATTTTACTAATTTTTCATCTGAT
>JAUPLE010000874.1 GCA_030837085.1 Acidobacteriota bacterium
AGCAAAGGGACAAGGAGGCAGGAATAAACATGATGGACATGATAACCATTAAATACCGTTTGTTATTTTTATCCGATTGGCATATCGGGTCAGGAACCGGTATCCCGGGTATGGTGGACAACGGCGTATTAAAGAATAGTCAAAACCTCCCGGTCATCAACGGTAAAACGATTAAAGGTATCACCCGCGACGCCCTGGAAGACCTGCTGGTTTTAACCGGGGCAGCGAATCCGGCACTAATACTATCGGACATTTTCGGTGAAGAAGGGGACAAAGAAGGTCAGGCCGTATTTCATCATCCCATGATTTGCCCGGATGAAAACGAACGAAAGAGCCCGGAATTCGCTCGCTTCCTGGAATATTTCAAGGAGCGGGGGATTGGGGATATTCGTTTTCATACCTCTATCGATAAAGAAACCGGGACAGCCCAAAAAGGGCACCTCTTTTCCGAAGAAATTTCCGATCGCGGCTTTGAATTTTCCGGTACAATTGGCGTGGCCAACCATTACGCCGGGTATATCATCGCGGCGCTTCGTTTTATTACCAAAATCGGCGGCAAAAGACGCCGCGGCCTGGGGCAATGTGAATTGGAGATTATTTCCCCGGCGGATTACGAAACCTATATCCGGGAGATATGCCCATGAAAGTCTTTAAAATTACCTTAACTCAACATTCGCCGGCCTGCTTTGCCAGCACCCGGCACAGTCAAAACATCTATTATACCCATGATTATATACCGGGCAGTGTTTTATGGGGGGCGTTTATAAACCTGTTCCACCAATCCGGCGGCCCCGATATCCACCCGGATTTTTTAAATGATAACCTGCGCTTCTCCAATTGTTACATTGATGTGCCCGGTAAATCCAAATCGTTTGCCGTTATCCCTGCACCCCTTTCTCTTTATACCTGTAAAACAAATCCTTATTCCCCCAGGGACGGTAAAAATATGGGTCATGAACTGGTTGATTTGCTGTTTCGGCACCGGGATAATTGTCGTATCGAAACATGCAATTCGGCATTACGACCGCTGAATACCGGCTATATCTATGACGCCGGCAGCGGCAAACCCGGCCTTTACCGCCCCAACAAAATGGTGGAGATGCACAATCGTATCGATAAAGCCACTCAAAACACCCGACAGGAGCATGGCCTCTTTGCCTATGAACTACTGGATGAAACCGGCGGCATTTTCAGTGGGGAAATCCAGGTCATGGAAACCAGTCCTTTGCTGGAATTTATTCGCGACATTAAATGCCGGGACCTGGAATTGGGGAAAGCCAGGACTTCCGGGTGCGGACATTTTACCCTTAACATCGAAGAAACCAACGGTTCGGACCGGGTTTGTTTTTTTCGCACAGGTTTTCAAGATACCTTGAACCTTTATTGCTTTTCCGATGTGATTGTCATGGATGGTTTCAACCGTTATCAGACCGTTATCACTCCGGGAATATTGGGGTTGGAACAATATATTGAGATGGATAATGCCTTTTCCCGGGGCTTCCGGGTGGAAGGGTATAATGCCAAACATAATAAGCCAAAGATCAACGATATTGCAATTTTGAAAGGGTCGTGCTTTTCTTACCGGGTCAAAGAAGGGGCGGTAAAAGAAGAAGCCGGCCGGGAATTCATTGCCCAACGCCTCAAGCATATCGAAATGAATGGACTGGGGTTACGTTTGAACGAAGGTTTCGGCAGGGTGCGTTTCAATCGCGGCGAATTTAAGGAGGATCATGATGGAACCCTTCTGGAAAAATGAGAAATATCAGTCAACGGGAATTGCTTCAAAGGAATCGATTCTTGATGGCTATGAAAGGAACTGGAAGATGCTTACCAAACAGCATATCAAATCGCTGCCCTCTTATTCGGCCTTAAAAAGGGTCTTTAAAGACATGAACAAACTGACGGACCACAACCTGGCCGACAAGAAAGCAATCTTCATTGCACTCATTAAAGGTAAAACTGAAAAACGCAGGAAGCAGCACTGGCAACATCAAGATTTCGCTGAAAAACTTACCCGGCGTATCCGGGAGATTGATGACGCCACCAAATTAAAAGAGTGGCTGGCATGTTTTTTAGAGTATTATCGATTATTAAAAAGTGAGAACAAAGATGACTAAAGTAGATCAAGCACGAGTACAGGGAAAGATTTATTTTTCCGGTGAACTTATCTTTACCGACAGTTTTGTATCGGTCGGTTCGGGGTTCGGCAATGAGAATACCGACAGCCTGGTTTGCCGGGACAGCAGCGGCGGGTTAATTATCCCGGCCACTTCCTTTGCCGGGGTACTGCGCCGGCAATTGGAAACGCTCTACCATGCCGATAAAAAAGAACTGGATGAATTGTTCGGGAATTCCGACCCAAAAGGCAAAAATGAAAAATGCAGCGATATTGTTTTTACCGATCTTTATCCCTATCCCACGCAAGAGAGCGAAACCGTGGTCCAGCAGGGAGTTCGTATCAGCCGGGAATATCTTTCCGCGGAGAATAAAGGCAAATACGACCGGGAAATTGCTTTGAACGAGCGTTTTACGTTCTTTTTTTATATTGAGAAAACGCAGCAAAACAATAAATTCTGCGCTAAATGGCTGGACCGGTTATCATCGGTACTTCAACCGGACAACCTTTTATTTTTGGGAGGGCGTCATTCGGTGGGCAACGGCTGGGGGCGTTTCGGGTCTGTCTATATGATTGATTATGATTTTATCCAGCCTGGAAAACTAAAAGAATTCCTGTTAAGGAAAGCCGATGAAATGGACTTTATCCGCGACCTCATGAGACAGGGCAATCACCTTTTGCCCGCCATGGTTAGCGATGTCCCCGGACAGGCACAGGCCATGATTCAACTGGATTATACGGTTGCTTTCCAGGATGCTTTCCTGGTCAATGACCCGGATGCCGAACCGGATGAAAATGAAAGTGACGATGAAGCGGATTTTAATTTCTTGACTGTGGGCGGACGCTATACCATACCCGGTTCCAGTATCAAAGGAGTATTTCGCCATCGTTCGGAAATGATCGCCGGCACCATTGATATGACGAATGAGATCATCGATGGTGTGTTTGGCTGCGCCGGTACGGAAACGAAAGACGGCGCCGGGAATACACCGGCTAAAAAATCCGCTATTTATTTTTCTTATGCCTTCCTGGACGGCCAGACCCCGAAGAAACAATTAATGAATGGGGTCAGCATCGACCGTTTTACCGGGGGGGCCGCGGAGGCCGCATTGTTTGATTTTAAGTTGTTGATGAATGCCACTTTCAAAGGCAGTATCATTATGGAAATCTCTGAAAAAAAATTGCCTTACCTTCCGCTGCTCTACCTGGTTATTCGCGATATTCGCGACCAGGACTTAAGTTTTGGTTTCGGCAGAACCAAAGGTTGGGGCAGGGCCCTTTCGTTCACGTATACGATTAACCATTCCCATTTACCTGGGGACATGGGCTTGTATTTCCAGGGTAACGATTTCAACCTGGACCGGTTGGAAAACCTTCATAAAGAAAATGTTAACCGGGAGGTAATATGAGTCATCCTGACGAATATAAAAAGTACCTTGTTTTAAAACAAGAAAATATCCGGGCGGTTGATGAGCTCAAGGATTATGATTTTTTTATCGTTCATCACGTCTCAGAGTTGAGTATTTACCGGCGGGAGGAGTTCCTGGACAAGTACCGCAATTTCGATCATATCTTTAATCTCTACTGCATAAAGCCGGATGAGGAACTCCGTTTCAATAACGGCGGGTGGGTTAAAATATTTGAAAGTAATGAAGAAGGCCCAGGGGCTGAAAAGAGCATGGAAGCTTTTAACATTGAGGCCCGTGACACAAAAGAATATTTGCCGGTACAGATCAAGGGAAACCAACAGACTCCCCTGGTGGTTTATAAATAT
>JAUPLE010000875.1 GCA_030837085.1 Acidobacteriota bacterium
GCAAGGCGTGGGGAAAACAATTCAAGCGATAGCTAAAATACCGCAAGCGATAGCCTAAGTACCCAAAGCGATAGCCCAAATGCCATAAGCGATATCCCAGGTTCCACAAGCGATAGCCCAAATACCCCAAGGCTTTTGCCCTCCGTCAACCACCGCCGCGTGAATTAGCAAAGCTCTTCAAAAAAGCATAAATATATTACGAATAAAAGGAGCGAATCCTTCCGATACGGTCATACAAATAGAAACCCCTCGCAGAGGGGGTGCCGCGGGGCCCATCGCAGAGGGGGGCGCAGTGGGGGGTATTGCTATTTTCTTCCATTTATGTTAGTTTAAATCCTAAACGATTCCCATTACTTGCTGGGAATTAAAATAAGAAGGCCCACAGAACACACGGAAGACACAGAAGTTTCTTGTGACCCTTCTTATCGAGGTGAACGAATGAAATTATATCTTAAAAAACTATTTATCGGCTTATGCATCCTGTCAGCTATGTTCTTTTTCAATTTATCCGGTGAGGAAAAAATTGATCCCCAACTCTGGGAAAAAGCAATGAAAATCCACCAGGAAGCCATCGTCATCGATACCCACTGCGATACCCCCATGGTAATGTTGGACAAGGGCCTGGATATCGGTCAGAAATCGGACAAGAACGACCTGGACTTAATCCGGATGGAAGAGGGTGGGCTGGATGCTGCTTTTTTTGCTGCATTTGTTGCCAATGACCTTGATCAAAAAAAACCTGCCAAAAAAGCCCTGGAAATGATCGACGAGATTTACCGGCAGGTAGAGAAATACCCGGACCTGGCGAAAATGGCTTTTTCCGCCCAGGATATCCGCGACATTCACCGGCAAGGCAAACGGGCCATTTTAATTGGGATCGAAAACGGCGGCCCCCTGCAAGGCAGTTTGCGCTTACTCAGGGATTATTACCGCCTGGGCGTACGCTATATTACCTTAACCCACAACGATAGCAATGATATCTGCGACTCATCCACGGCCAAAACACCCAAATGGAACGGCGTTAGCCCCTTCGGCAAAGAGGTCATCAAGGAAATGAACCGCCTGGGTATGCTGATCGATGTCTCTCATATCTCAGACAAGGCTTTGCAGGATGTACTGGAAGTATCGGAAGCCCCGGTATTTGCGTCCCACTCCAGCACCCGTTCTATTTGCAAGGCCGAGCGCAACCTGGGCGACGACATGATCCGGGCGTTGGCTAAAAAAGGCGGAGTTATCCAGGTTACTTTTTGCTCCTTTTTTGTCGATCAAGATTATAAAAACAAAGCGGAACAAAACGAAAAAATCATCGAACCGGAAATGGCCAAGCTGAAAGAAAAATACGAAGATAACCCGGAAGCTTTTTGGAATGAGGCCATTGTATTGTGGAAAAAGGTGGCCCCACCGGCGCCGAAAATTGAGAAATTAATCGATCATATCGATCATGTAGTCAAATTGGTGGGGGTAGATTATGTTGGACTGGGTTCCGATTATGACGGGGCCGGCAGCTACCCCGTGGGCCTGGAAAATGTCAGCGGCTTTCCCATGATCACCTATCACCTTCTCAAACGCGGTTACAGCGAAGAAGATATTAAAAAAATCCTGGGCGGAAATTTCCTCCGCGTCTTTGAAAAAGTTATCCAAATTTCCCATTCAAAACATTGATGTTAAAATAGTGGCCTGCAGTTTTGACGTTTTATCTTGAACTGTATTTCCTTTCCTTGAAGAATAAATAGAACTGCCGGAACAGGATGAGAAAGCTGGAAATTGGAAAAATGGGCAATAGCACACGGGGGAAATGCCTTAAATAGTATTTAAAGTTCTGGAAAATGTTGGTCCTGGACCTGTTGTAAAAAAGCGAACGGGCAAAACGGGAAAAGCTCTGTTGAGTAAATGTCGCCCCCTGCCCGGTCTTTTCCAGGTTGGTATAAATAACCGCATCCCAGGATATAAAAGCAGGGATATTAACTTTCGCGGCCCGTAAGACAAAATCGTAATCGGCTTTATAATGAGGAAGGGCATCCTGATCGAAAAAGCCTGCTTTTTCAAAAACCCAGGAAGGAATCCACAATCCCCTGCCAGGCAGTACAACCGTTTTATGTAAGCCGGATAATTTCCCATTGGCAGGTGATAGGAAAGGGTGATAACGCTGAAGTTTTCCCAGCCACCAGCGCACCTTTTGAGCGCCGGAGAAGTAAATTTTTCTTTCTTTTCCATCGGTAATATTTAATGAACCAATAATGGCATGGGGTTCCCGGTTTACAGCGTTTAGCAAGTGCTCGAAATAACGATCATCCAGGCGGATATCGTCGTTTAAAAGCAGGACGGCGTCTGCGTCGTTTTCAAGCGCCCATTTGCAGCCCCGGTTCACCGATTTTGTCCACCACCAATTGCTGTCGCCCTGGATAATCTTGACATCAGGGAAGAGAGCACTCACTGCCTCCCGGGTGCCGTCGGTGGAGCCATCGACAATAACGGCGATCGCCAGGGCAGCGTCTTTGATATCTTGTTTTTTCAGCGATTCCAGGACATGCAGAAGGGAGTCCTTGCGGTTGAAAGTGGGAATGATGGAAGCTATTTTTCTCAAGGTATTTATCCACCCATCGTGCAGTATGATTTATGGGGACGAGGCAGTAACGTCAGTGGCGTCATTGGCGTTATCGGTGCAGTTGGCGTCGAATGAAACAAAATCACAAAGGAATACCCGGTATTCATATTTACCTTCTCCTGGCAAAAATATATTCAATGCCCTATTTTAATAAAAAAGGGGATAGAAAGTCAATAGCGTAGGGATACGGGGCAGGCCAATTTTCATCTTTTTCTCTTTTTCAATTCTCTTACGGAAGTTATCCCGATTTTGACCATCATTATACCGAAAAAGGAGAAAAGCGCTACAATAAAAACGGCAATGGATCTCATTCCATACCGATCTTTTATGAGCGGCATGAAGGAGACGAGAAACACGGGAATGATCAGCAAACCCATAAAAATAAACACCAGTCCTTTATGCTGTTTGAACCAGCTTGCCAGTGGGATAGTTAAAAATGTAACGGCAACGGGTGCTGCTAAGATCAGGAGGATGGCATTGGTTTGCAAATTTAACCTGATATACTGATAGGAATAGTATGTTACTATCATGCCGATGATGAGACTTAACATATTTGCCAACAGCGAATTGGCTTTGGGCTTCTCGGGTTTTTCTACGATATCCTGGGGTTCAGCCGGTGATTCGGTAATTTCTTCCTCTTCTATTTCGGTTTCCAATAAGGAGCCGCAATATTCGCACTTCCCGGTGCGGATAGTTAGTGCAGCGCCGCAATTCGGACATTTATATTCTGTAGTCATAGGCATATTATACTTAATATTTCCAGTTTTTTCAACCCGGTTGTTGCCCCAAAGACGCCGCTGGCGGCGGATTTGTTTCCAGACCGAAATGGAAATCTTTTTTTGATGCCGCGCACCGGGTTGCAGGGCCATGCACACGACCTACAGACCCTCGAACACCATTACAATCAGCTCGCACACAGCCACAATCCACTTGCACACGACTTACAGACCCTCGCACACGGCTACATTTCACTTGCACACCATTTACAAACCCGTGCCCACGGTTACATTCGACTTGCAAACCTCTTACAGCCCCCCGCACACTAGCTACAGGCCCTCGTACACGTCTGCAATCGACTTACACACGTTTTACAGACCCTTCCCCTCATTAACAATTAACTACCAATAAGGGGTCACAATAAGGGGTCAGGCAAAAAAAAATCCCGTACGGAGAATAAACTCGGCTCCGGTCCTTTCTAATGTCGAGCGCTTATGGTAAAATGAAAAGAATAAAAGAGGTTAACATGAAAATTAAAACAAACCAGCGGGTAAGGAAGCCCCGGCTATTTCTTCTCATCGTTGCTTTATCCATGGTATTATTGCCGGTAAGCTGCGCTAAGAAAAAAGCCAATGAAAAAGTTAAGATCATACTCATCAGCGTCGATACGTTAAGGGGTGATCATTTAAGTTCCGCTGGCTATTTTCGAGACACTACGCCCAATTTGTCTAA
>JAUPLE010000876.1 GCA_030837085.1 Acidobacteriota bacterium
CGATCTCTATCATCGGTTATGTTTTCACAGCATTGTAAAGCAGCTCGAAGCGCTTCCTCGGCCCCCTGCCGATTTCGTTCATCTTCACACGCCGCGGCTTTTGTCCGAAAATAAAGAACCCGGATGGAGGCATCTTTGATTTCTCCAATTTTTTTCTCGACTTGATCTAAGTAACCTCCGCGGTTGCCAATCCCTCGGTGGGACCGGGACGATGAGAGCAGGCCAAGCGCGAGAAGAACTTCTACTTCTTCTTCATTGAGATTTGTCGCTTGGGCAATTGCGAGGGCTTCCTCTAGTTCCCGAATGCCTTCGGATTGTTTTTCCTGACGCGCAAGCGACTGGGCTAGGTTGAGCTTGGCACGAATTTCGTTTTTCTGAGTTGCCCCGATCCTTTCGCCTAGCTTAAAGCTATGAGCGATTTCAGGATTCAGACGGAGCCATTGGCAGACGTCGCCGCCATCATGGATACAAACTTTGCTGCCGGGCAGAACTCCCATGAGGAGTTGCTCAACCTTGTCGCGGGTTTTTGGTGTAAGACATGCATTCGTAAAGAGAGCGTAACATGTCGGAGGAATACTCCACTTCCCAGTGGGGCTTATATTGACCTTGATTTTCGAGCACTCTTTCCGAACTGCATCGAGTATTGATTTTTCTGGTTTTGCACCCGCAGCATTCGCACTTTCTACAAACTTGCACTGGAAGACGAAGCAACCTTCGAGTGCCTCATGTGTTGGATAATTTAACTTTCCAACATAGTAAGCGTCGCGTCCCAAATCGACGGGGCCGCCCCAAGCCTCTATTCCAAGGCCGAGTTTCGCCTTGAGTAGAGATTGACAAAGTTGCTCAAATCTATTCCATCCGAGATCATCAAGTTTGTACTCAATCATGAGCCACCTCCGGCGTCAGGTTTTCGAAGTGTTAAGTTTCATTGAACCTATCAACACATTTATTACATTCATACTCATATCTCACCCACTTATTGGCGATTCCAAGGGATATCGTCCGATACCAGGACGGAGCCTTTGTATTTTCGTTGCCGAACAATAATTATACAGTCTTTGTAAAACAGTAAAGACAGGCTCTTTCTTTCTGCATAAGAAACTTCCGTGCTTCTTGTATCGCCGATAAACTTTCTCATATCAATCTCCTTAAATACTTTAATACATAAAGAACAAAATGTCAAGCCTTTTCCCCCTGAATCCACCGTCAATGGCTAATTTTGTGGGACAGGGAAGTGCGATCAGGTGACGTTTAAAATGCGGAATTGCATACGTTCCCCGGTTCCAATTCCCGGGAGTACAGGGAGTAATTTTTATTCATTCCCAGTAAATACTCCCGGACTTTTTGGGCAATACCGGGACCATAGAAATAGTGGAGTTGTGGATGGGAGAATTTTTTCTAACCCCTGTTGACAAAACCGGTGCAGAAATTTATAATAGAACTATGCCGGAAGAACAAAATTGCGATCTGATGCTTTAAAAGAAGGAGGTGCGATCATGGGAACCGTATTCCAGGAATTATTGGATAGAGGCAAAGAAATCGGTATAGAAATCGGGGTAAAAGAAGGTGAAGAAAGAGGCGAAGAAAGAGGCGAAGAAAAGAAAGCAATTCGAGTGGCCTTAAATTGTCTCATGAAAGGAATGGATAGCCTGACAGTTGCAGAAATAACCGAATTATCGGTTGAACGGATAGAATCACTGAAAGCGGCTATCCGCCTTGGAAATTCATCACACCTATAATTATATGTCTTGTATAGTTTATCTACCTGTGGAATCTTCGTCCAAAGCTATTCAGAAGGAAAGCGCCTGATTTTTCACTACTCACTATCCACCCTTGGTGTACCTTTGTCCCTTGTACAGGCGTGCCTTGGTGGCTATTTTTTCATTGCTGCTAAAGTTGGGACGGGGCATGGGGGGACATGGCGGTTTCCACCAACTCTTTTTTCTCTACTCTGAAATTCTCGAAATGCACCAGTATCTCATGATACAACAACGGGATATGCGCCATGTATTCCAATAACTCACTGATCTCCGGTTTCATATTGATATCGGCGTTTTTCTCTTCCTCTTTCTTTACCAGTTCCCCCTCTTTCTCCTTGTCTTTATAATACTGCGGCCCTTTGCCGAATAAAAGCCAATCCATGGAGATGCCATGCTCGTTGGATAACCGGTACAACGTGCGCACCCCAGGAAACGTATTCCCGGTTTCGTTCTTGAAATATCCACTGTTGGAAAGATTAAATTTACGGGCCATTACCCCCTGGGATAAATTGAATTGCTCCCGCAGCTTCTTCATCCGACCCCCAATCTGCGCCAACAACGTTCCTCTTTTAAATTCCATGTTATAACTCCTTTATTAATGAACTCGTTAAGATATGGTATACGCAAAAATCCTCGGGGGAGTTTCATTTTTTGCCTGGAAAAACGAAAAATTTTTCCTGGTAGTGAATAACTATTTCTTGATAGGGGTAGTTTTTTTTCCGGCAAGGCGAAAGGCGTTTTTTTCAGACGCCTAAAATTTCTTCGGGAGGATATTGTATTTCCGCGGGGTGTTATATTTTTTCTTAGTAGGAAAATGTAGTCTCGTTATGAAGGTCATATTTTTACTATTAAGGGTAGTTGTTTTCTGGATGGGGGTATATTCGTTGATTTTAACCTTAATAATTTTCCTATTAAGGATATAGTAAGGCTTATCAGGAAGTTATTTTTTCCTATCAGGGATAGTTGTTTTCTCCGGGAGGATAGTTACTTTCCTGGCGCGGATAGTTGATTTCCTAAAAGTGAATAAGTTGCCGCCAAGGCACCAAGACACCAAGACACCAAGACACCAAGGCACCAGGTTTTTTTTCTTCGCGGTCCTTCGCGGCTATTTTTGTGGCGGCAGATAAAAACTATAAGTTTTTTATTTCGTCTTCGGATAAGCCGGTTAATAAACCGATCTCTTCCAGCGGGTACTTTTTGGTAAGCATCATTTTAGCCATCCGCCGTTTTTCCTCTTTTTTGCCCGCTTCCATCTCGTCCTCTTTTGTCAAGGCCGGCGTTGTTCCGCTGCCGTGTTCGTCGATCTTCCTGTATTTCCAGTCGCTGATGTTTCGCTCGCTCCCGGATAACCCGATCCCTAAGATGATGATGGTTTTATTTTTCCCCAGGAAAGGCGCATAATATTGTTTTTCTTCCACCTGGTCCAGCGCCTCCTGGGCGCTGCCCATTTTAAATTCAATTATATAAATATAACGGTCCATGGATACGATGATATCACTTCTTCCCAGCGCGGTTTGAATTTCAGCCCGCACATCCATTACCGACAACTGCAATACGATATAGATTAATGAATGATAATATGCTTCCCTATTTTCGATTTGGATATTGTAAGGAATCGACGAGAGGAGGATTTTCAAATCCCGGATAAGATCGTCAAGTTTGTTTTCAGCAAGAGCTTGCTTGATCCGGGCCGTAATCTCCCGGGTTTCATCCCCGGGTTTGTGACTGAACCCTTCCAATAGATATTGGAGGAATGATACCCTGACTTCCCGGTTGGGATAGGATAGGGTATAGCTGTCGTCCTTTATTTCTTTTATGGTTAGATACCCGGTCTGGAAGAGAAGGGATGAAATATTATCGATTCCGATGGTCCCGATGTCGAATTTTTCAAAAAAATTCTCACCCACAACCATATGATCATATCGATCGATTGCGCCGCCGGTCTTTTTCAATATATTTACCAGGAATGTCGGCGAGCCTGTGGCAAACCAATAGTTATTAAATTGATACCTGCCGAAAAAGCTGAGTATGGAAAAGGGATTATAAACGAAATTAATGCCGTCCCAGGAGTAACCGTTATAATAGTCTTTCAACTTTTCAAAGAGGACCTGGCGTTCCTGGCCGGTTTTCTTCTCCCAATCGGCGATATAACCGGGAAAGTTACTTTCAATTTCTTCCTGGGTATATCCCAGCAGCTTTGAATAAAGGGGATGGATGGTGATGTCATTGAGATGGTTTAGATCACTGAAGATGGAAACTCTGCTGAATTTGGATACGCCGGTGATAAACAGGAACCTTATATTATGTGTTTGCGCCTTAAGGGTAGAATAGAAGTTCTTTAAGATATCCCGGTTCTTTTCAGCTTCGGGGATATTATCCATATAATCGATTATAGGCTTATCGTATTCATCGACCAGGACAACAACTTTTTTCCCCCCGGCTAATTTTTCAATTAATTCATCGAATTTGTTTTTGCTGGATTCCCCGGTTAATTTTATCTTGAACCCATCCGCTAATAAATCCATTTTTTGGGAAAGAGCCCGCTCCAGTCCAAGTGTTTTATAATCGACTCTCAAAAGGTCCAGGTGAATGATGGGATATTCAAGCCATTCGATTTTATCATAAACCCAACAGTTCTTGAAAAGTTCCTTAGCGCCGCTGAAAAGTTCTTTAAAGGTTGAGATGAGAAGGGATTTGCCGAAACGGCGGGGACGAGATAAAAAGCAGTTGGATTCCCGGCTTATTAATTCGTAAATATATTCGGTCTTATCAACGTAAATGCAATTTTCCAGGATGCGGTCCTTGAATGTATGTATGCCGATTTCCAGTTTATACCCCGGTTTATTTTCATTGTTCATTTTTGACATACCTCATGAGTAAGATTATATCCTAATTATTCTTTTTGTGCAACAGCGCCTGACCGCGGCGTTGGAAGAAGTAATTTCCTTAACTCATGCATGATAATACAGGCGCTAACCCCTATATTCAACGATTCTACTTTATCCGTCTGGGATACCCTGAGCGCCGGATATCGACGAAAATACTCCCCAGGCAATCCCTGCCCCTCATTACCAAATAATACAAGACAAGGAAATCGCACTTCCGCCGGCTCCAGCGTTCCCACAGCGCCCGGGATATGGTGAGAAGATGTAAGATAAATATTCAACCCGGCTTTTTCCGCTTTTCCCACCAGTTCCTCGATGGTCTCGAAATGCTGGAATTGGGTCTCGAAAAACGCATTTTGAGCCGCCCTTAAAAACTTGGGATTGGTAGGCTTAACACATGCCCCACAAAAAACGACCGCATCCATGCCAAACGCCGCCGCACAGCGAAATACGGTCCCGGCATTGGCCGGGTCTTGAATACTATCCAACGCAATTATCACTTTCACCCGCCGGAAATCGATGTGTTTCTCTTGCAATTCCAGGACGGCAATAAAATCCGGCGTCTCCTTAAGAGAAGATAATTTCTTTAATACACTGTCATTAACATACCAGGTCTCTTTTACATTCCCGGCAGAGATAGACAGTTGCTTTTCCTTTGTTTCATGGATTACCAGGATATTAACCTTCATCCGCTTCCGAAGGATATCCTCTACCAGCTTCTCTCCCTCGAAAAAATAGTAATTATCCCTCTTCTCCAACAGGCCTTTCACCCGCAGATTAGAACGTGATGTAATACGATGTATTGTCTGTCGTTCTTGCTGAACCATAATGCCTCCAGTTAGAACCTTCCCAGGGGGCTTTTTTAAAAAATCGCCCCCTGGACCCCTAAAAAACTTTTATTTACTATCCATTTACCGGGGGTTTAAAAATAACCCGGGTTCGGGTCAAACCCATTGTATGCCTCTTCTCCGGGTCGATGAGTCTGTAAATCGCCGCAAACCGCTCCTGCCCCCCTTGCGCATAATCCATGGTCAATACTAATTTATCACCAGTCCACGAAATCGCATCCTCCTCTCCTAAAAACTTTTCCACAGCTTCATTTTTTTCCTTATCTTGTGCAAGGCCAGGTACTTCAATCTCAAACTGCAAAAAATGGATATCCTTAGTCAACGAACGCGACCCCTCTGATAAAACAACCTTCTTAAACGTGAATCCTTCACATGAAGCATCCGCCGCTCGTTTTAACCGCACCAACATTTCCTCCGCCGAAAGCCGGCGGTCCGCAAAAATCTCCACGACTTCATCCAAACCCGTGGCAAAAACCGGCAGCGCCGGGAGTGAAACCATCTTTATCCGCGGATGAAACCCCTCCGAACATTTATACACAATCCCCGCCCTTCGTATCAACCGCTCTACATAACTAATCATGGAAAGATGCGAAAAAAAAGTGAAATCCCCCTTCTTCTCATAAAAAATTCTTACTTTATTAAATTCTAATACCTCTTTCCCGGCATCACCATCCGGGGCACCAGGGATAACGCCAGTTTGCTCGACAATTTTTGGAGTGGTTTTTTCCCGCTTAAACCCAAAGAAACACCCCCGGCACTCAGCACACTCCATATCGGCGCAAGAAGGCGTGAACTCAGCAGCCCCGGCTTTCTCATACTCTTTCAACAAATACTCTTTTTTATAATTAACTTCGAAAAAGTCCCAGGGCAACGGTTCAACCGGATCTATTTCTTCCAGGAACGATTCCCATTCGTTTTTACTTTCATCGATCAAACGCCGCCACTCGGGGTAATGGAAATCAACATCCCAGGCGGAGAATATTTCACCGGCTTCAAAGGCCTTTTGCAGCAGGTCGCCCACCCGGTAATCACCCCGGGTTAGAATCGTCTCTATCAATCCTTTCTGCGGCGGGTGTATATCCAGGTCCAGGAATTTGATCCTTTGTAAATGCTTCCTAAGATAATCGATTTTCTCGAAAAGCGTTTTAATATCTTCCCTCGCGGCCCATTGGAGCGGGGTATGGGGCTTGGGTACAAAAGAGGAAAACGATGCGTGTATGTGAATTTTTTTCCTGGCGGCATCAGCGGTTTCTTTTATTTTAGCGATCAAACGAATAATGGCTTCGATATCTTCCATGGTCTCGGTGGGCAAGCCGATCATAAAATATAATTTTAATTTCTGCCAATTAAAACGCAGCGCCAGTTCCACGGCTTTGAAGATTTCCTGGTCGGTGACGTTTTTGTTGATTACCTTGCGCAGCCGCTCGCTCCCTGCTTCGGGCACGATGGTGATACCGGTTCTCCTGAACAGGGCCAGGGTGGAAAGTAAATCTTCGGATAACGTAGAGGGCCGCAAGGAAGGCACGGAAAATGAGGTGCCCGGGGTGATAACCCTGGGAATCATCTGGAGCAACTCTTCCAAAGGCGGGTAATCGCCGGAACTGAGGGAGGATAGGGAAAAGTTTTCAAAACCGGTTTCCCGGATGCCGTCTGTGATGGCGGCGACGGTATCCGGCAGGGATTGAGTGCGGTAGGGGGAGTAATAGGCTTTGGCCTGGCAGAACCTGCAGTTTTGCGGGCAGCCGCGGGCGATTTCGACGGTGAGGCGGTTGAATACAACGTTGGTAATGGGTACGATTATTTTATGTCCCGGGATGGCATCCACGGTACGGAGGGTAGGGGAGACCTGTTTCCGTTTCTTCCCGGTTTTCACCTGCGGGATATAAAATCGGCCTTTCTTTTCCAGGGGCGCCAGGCTGGGTACATACAATCCTTCCCCTTCATCAAAGAGGGGTAAGGCTTTGTTTTTATTTGATCCTTTACTTTTAATTTCAGATATAATTGAGATGATTTCCGGGAAGAGTATTTCGCCGTCACCAATGGCAAAGATATCGATAAAGTCTCGCAGGGGTTCGGGGTTTACGGCGGAGATGCCGCCGGCGGCAATGATGGGGAAATATTCACCGGATTGTTGTTGCTGTTCGCGCTGTTGATGTCGCAAAGGGATTTGGGCCAGGTCCAGTACTTGTAGGACATTGGTATAGGTCATTTCGGTCAGCAGGGAGAAACCGATGAGGTCGAAGTCTTTCAATGGTCGTTTGGTTTCCAGGGAGAAGAGGGGAACATTGTATTCTTTAAATACCTGGATAGAGGCTTTTTCAGGTAGAAAGCAGCGTTCGGCGATAACGTTAGGGATTTGGTTCAGCAAGTGGTAGAGAATTTTTATGCCGTCGTGGCTCATGCCGATTTCGTAGGTATCGGGGAATACCAGGCAGATGTTGATGGAGTTTTCCGTGGGTATTTTGTGTATGGCGTTGATTTCTTTGCCGGTGTATACCTGGGGATTTGCCAGTTTATGGATAAACTCCTGTGTGGTCATTGTTTATGTCAATGCCTCTGGCAGGTCAGAACCCTTTTGAAAACCATCACGGATGGACAGGTTCCGACACCTCCCAAAATTTTTAACTATTAATAATAAAAAATTTTAGGGGGGTCAAGGGGACCCTTTTATAAAAGGGTCCCCTTGCCGTCGGAGACATAAGAAATTTTATTTTTTCTCTTTTTTAATTTTCGCTTGAGCGGCGGCCAGTCGGGCAATGGGGACGCGGTAAGGGGAGCAGGACACATAATTCATGCCCACCTGGTAGCAGAACTCCACTGAACTGGGTTCGCCGCCGTGTTCGCCGCAGATACCTACTTTCAGATCGGGTCGCGCCTTACGGCCCCGCTGAATACCCATGTCGATCAGTTGGCCTACGCCTTCCCGGTCCAATACCTGGAACGGGTCAACGGGCAGGATGCCTTTCTGGATGTATTCGGGAAGGAACACACCTGCGTCGTCGCGGGAATAGCCGAAAGTCATCTGGGTGAGGTCATTGGTCCCGAAAGAGAAGAATTGGGCGGTTTCGGCGATTTTATCCGCCACCAGGCAGGCCCGTGGGATTTCGATCATGGTTCCTACCAGGAAATCGACCCGGTCATTTTCTCTTTTAAAGATATCTTCGGCTGTTTGCATGATGATATCTTTCAAGTAGTTGAATTCCTTTTCCGTACCGGTTAAGGGGATCATGATTTCGGGAAGGACTTTCACGCCTTTTTTCTTAACAGCCAGGGCTGCTTGCAGGACGGCTTCGGTTTGCATGACGGCAATCTCAGGGAAAGTGACAGCTAACCGGCAGCCGCGGTGTCCCAGCATGGGGTTGAATTCATGCAGGCTATCGGCTTTGGCTTTTAATTTTCCAAAGGGGAGACCGGCTACTTTGGCCAGGTCTTGGAGTTCTTTATCTGTATGGGGAATAAATTCATGCAGGGGTGGGTCTAAGTAGCGGATGGTAACGGGGTAGCCGTTCATGGCCTCGAAAATACCGATGAAATCTTCTTTTTGCATGGGGAGGA
>JAUPLE010000877.1 GCA_030837085.1 Acidobacteriota bacterium
ACATATTTAATTTTACTTTTGCATCCGGCGGCGAGGGTCCTTTTTGAAAAAAGTTCCCTGGACCCCCAAAAACTTCTTAAAATGCCAGATGACGCCCAATATCCAACTCAGCCAGCCGCGCTTCGCCTGCTCGGAAACGGGACCCTTGCCGTTGAACGTGATCTGCATATCCGCGATTTTATTGGATTCGATTATATTATCATAGGAAATATCCCTGGGCCGGATAATTCCGCTTAATACCGCGATTTGCTTTTCCTTGTTCACCATGACTTCTTTTTTCGCTTCGATCACCAGGTTGCCGTTGGACATCACATCGATGACGCGGGCGGAAATATAACTGGTTAGTTTCGTTTCCCGCTTACTTTCGCCGCCGCCCTGGTTGGAGTTGGTGGTGTTGGCGTTAATCATGGACTTAGAATCGAAGCTGTCGTTCACTTTCGAACCTAATTCCTTTTCATAGCCCAGGAAGTTGTTGATACCCATATTCAGCGATGTTTGTTTCGAGGTGTTGAGGCTGGCTTTATTGGAGGCGGTGCTGTTATCGACAACTTTAATGGTAACGATATCGTTGATGCCGCAGGCTTTTGGATCGGTCACCATTTTGGTGAAAGAAGAATTCTCGCGCCAGAGGGACGCTTTTTTCCCGGCGTTTTCATCCGCTGCCAGGGGTATTGAAATGAAGAGAATGCACAATATTATAAACACTGTAAAAATAGATTTTATTTTCATTGGACCGTAACCTCCACTTGATTTTTGCCCGTCACGACTGCCGACAGGACTTTCTGGGATGAGATATTCATTACTTTCACTGAATCCCCATAGCCGCCGTCGGCAAGGACTTTAACCGTTGACGTGGCTTTAATGGAATTCGATTGCGCCACCAGTAGGGCAGTTGTACCTCGGAAGACCAGGTATTTTTTCCCCAGCAGGTCGGCGGTGATAACGGAATTGGGCCGGATCATGCGCCCGGCTTTCTCCCCGAATAATTTGTCTTTATCCAGGATCGCGTCTTTGGTGAAAGCGTCGATCTCCCTTATTTCCCAGCGGACATCGCTTTCATCGATGGCCTGGTTTTTGCGGATTTCCCGGTTGGAAATGGGGACGGATTTCATGATTTTCAATTTTGCTATCAGCCAGTTGGAATAGATTTCTTCATTGGACGTCCCGGAGAAAGCCCGGAGTTTGAAAAGGATATTACCCAGGAAATCCTGGCCATTGGCCGGCATCAATTGCCAGCGGATATTATTTACATCGGTCTGGGGGATGACAATGTCTTTGGAGGAAGTGATTTCCACCTGGACGCCGTCTTTCCATTGGGAATTTTTCACGATGTAATCAAGGATCATGTCTTTGAAATAGGATGGGGTCAAAGTCGTACCGTCCCGGGTAATTTTGACCGAGTCCGCCGTTAACCACCCGCAGAAGACAAACAACAAACAACATAAAGCTATCTTTTTCATTAACCCCTTCCTATCGTCAAAGCGTTCCTTAAGATGCCGTCCGCGGCCTGGATGGCTTTGGAACAAGTCTCATAAGCCCGTTGGGCAATGATCATGCTCACCAGTTCTTCCACGATATCCACGTTGGACATTTCCTGGTATCCCTGGGCAATGGTGCCCAGTCCTTCCAGACCGGGGGTGCCCGGGATCGGATCGCCGGAACTGGCGGTATTCATGAAAAGATTTTTACCTAAACTTTTTAAACCGGCGGGATTGACAAATTTAACCAGTTGGATGGTTCCTAGTTCCGTGGCCTCGGTTTCACCTGGTCGTAATATAGTAACTGTTCCATCGTTGCCAATGGTTATACTGGTGGTATCCGGCGGAATGGTAAGGGATGGTTCCAGGGGGTAACCGTCGTTGGTAACGATCCTTCCCGTGGAATCTTTGGAAAACGTACCGTCGCGGGTATAAGCGATTGTCCCGTCCGGCATGGTGATCTGGAAAAAGCCGTCGCCTTCGATAACCATATCCAGGGCGCCTCCGGTTTGTTTGAAATTGCCCTGGGAAAAGACCCGGTTCACGGCCACGGGTTTCACGCCTAAACCGACCTGGATGCCGGTGGGAATTTCTGTAGTAATGCTGGACCTGGCGCCCGGTTCGCGCAGAGTTTGGTAGATTAAATCCTGGAATTCAGTCCTGGATTTCTTGAAACCTACGGTATTAATATTGGCAAGGTTATTGGAAATCACATCCATATTTAACGACTGGGCATTCATTCCCGAAGCAGCGGAAAACAATGATCTCATCATGTTGAACCTCCTTTTTCCTTTTTATATGGGTCTTGGAATCTCGGTAATCACTTTTCTCAATGAATTTAAAACCACGTCAGCCACGGCCTTTTGGGCGTCGAAAGTGCGTTGGGTATTTGATATATTCGCGGCTTCCAGCAGCAAATCGGCGTTGGATTTTTCCAGTGCGCCCACTGCTATTTGTGGGGTTTCGACGGGCTGCGGTTGTGGGGCGTTGTCTTTTAGTTTGAAAAACGTACCGCCGATTTTTTCCAGGTGGTCGCGATTGGGAATATCGACAATTTTAGTGGTGGTATAATAAGCGCCGTCAATGAATAATTCGCCGCTGGGAGAGAATTGAAATTTGTCCCCGATGACGGTAATCTTTTTATCGAATTTATCCAGGATGTTATAACCGTCGGCGTTGACCAGTTCTTTATTCGAGTTTAGGGCAAACTCCCCGTTCCGGGTGTACAATTCTTGATTGTTCGGTCCCAGGACGGCAAAGAAACCCGGGCCTTCGAAAGCCAGGTCCAGGTCGCGGCCCGTGGTTTGAATGATGCCGTTTTTCATGTCGATGGCATTGCCGCCAAGGACCGGTTGATCTTTTCCCGGGAAAGGACCGTTTGAGAGGTTGCGGAGGGTTTCTTCGAAAGAGATATCGCTTTTATAACCGGTGGTGCCGATATTGACCAGGTTATTGGTGGCAATATCCAGCCTGGCCAGGGATGTCAGCATACCGGCGGCAGTACTGTAGATACTATTTTTCATTTTTACCTCGTGGTTTGTATAGCAATTTTTATTCCATTTGAAAAATCTTTTTATATTGCTGCTGTCCAGGGAAAGTTTATTGAAAATGTTGGAATTTTATTGCCGGAAGAGGAAAAAAGTGCCGGGAAAATGACACCTTAATCCCTTCAAAACCTGCCTACGAATTAATCGAATTGACACGAATTTAAATAGCCGCGAAGAACGCGAAGGGGCAAGAAGAAAATAATTAGACCTCGCCCTCAGTGAGGGCTTTTCTCGAAAAGGTTTCTGACCGCCTGAGGCTTAATTCGGCGGTGAATTTAGGTCAATCTTATGTGGTTGATAAAAATCGGTCCAAATGTTATAATCCTGTCATGAGAAATTTACCGATCGGTATCCAGACTTTTGCAAAGCTTATTAAGGGTAATTGCTTATACGTTGATAAAACCGAGTACATTTACAATCTCCTGACCGGGAGTGGGGAATATTATTTCCTTTCCCGGCCCCGCCGCTTTGGGAAATCCCTCCTGATCTCAACCCTCGCTGAAATCTTTTCCGGGAATAAAGAGCTTTTTAAAGGACTCTGGATTTATGACAGGCTCGAATGGACCCAACACCCGGTGGTCCACCTGGATTTATCTAAAATTTCCTTCAAAACCCCGGAAATGCTTGAACAAGCACTGTCAACCCGACTTGAAAAAATCGCCGATGACTATAATATTCAATTGGATCATGTTCTTTTCTTAAAAGAAAAATTCGGGCAACTATTGGAGAAATTGTCCCAAAAACAAAAGGTAGTGGTACTCATCGATGAATACGATAAGCCCTTGATCGAATATATGGAAGCAGGGAAAATCGAAACCGCCAAAAAAATCCGGGACGTTTTAAAAGGTTTCTATGGAGTTATCAAAGGTTCCGATGCTTACCTCCGCTTCGTGTTAATAACAGGTATATCGAAATTTGCCAGGGTATCGGTTTTTTCGGATCTCAACAACTTAATCGATATTACACTTATGGAAGAGTTTTCGACCCTCCTGGGTTATACGGAAGCGGAAATGGAACACTATTTTTCTTCCTACGTCGAACGAATGGCCGAAAAACGGGGAATGTCCAAAAATTATTTAATGGATACAATCCGGAAATGGTACAACGGCTATTCATGGGACGGGAAGAATTTTGTTTACAATCCCTTTTCTATATTGAACCTGTTTAATACCAACAATTTTGAAAATTTCTGGTTCTCCTCAGGGACCCCCTCTTTTTTAATTAAATTATTGAAGACCCGTCAAAATGAGTTAATGGAATTTGAGGATTTGCAGGTAAAGAGCTACACTTTCGACAGCTATGATATCGAAAACCTGGAAATCACAGCACTACTCTTTCAAACCGGTTACCTGACCATCAAGAAAATCACTATTAAAGACCAGGTCGCAACTTATTATTTATCCTATCCTAACCGGGAGGTGAGGGATTCTTTTTTGACGCATCTTTTTGGGGCATATACAGAAAAAGATATGAGATTGAGTACCCGGGTTCTCGGGCGAATGGGGGAAGCAGTGGATGGCGATGACATGGACCGGTTTGTCCAAGAGATCAGAACTTTATTTGCTTCTATTCCTTACAATATTTTTATTAGCGAGAGAGAAGCCTATTACCACTCGATTATTTATTTAATACTCCGTTTAAACGGCGCTGTCGTCAGGTGCGAGGACCCTACTAACATTGGTCGTATCGATGCGGTATTGGAGACGGGAAATAAAATTTACATCATGGAATTCAAGGTGGGCAGTGAGCAGGATGCTTTAACGCAGATCAAAGAAATGAAATATTATGAAAAGTACCTGGGTGGAGGGAAACAGGTTGTTCTCTTAGGTATTGGTCTTGACCCGGAAAAGCGAAACATAGGCAATTACCTGCTGGAGAATTTATCTTAACACATTCGGATTTTTCCAGACTTACGCGTAATCTTTTTCCCATTGGCGGACAACTGAGATGATCTCTTCAACGGTTTATCATCATCTATTGCTTTCGGTGACCAGGAACCCCTTTTATAAAAGGGGTTCCTGGACCACCCTAAAATTTTTATCTAATGCCAGTGTCAAACATTGTTTTTTATTGAAATTCTCTTTTTTTTTAGTTACAATG
>JAUPLE010000878.1 GCA_030837085.1 Acidobacteriota bacterium
TGAAAAATAGTTCAAAATATGTTATGGAACGGTATGCCAATACAATTTTCAATCCAAAAGGGATGGTCGCCGCCAACAGGATAAAAAACAGGGATTGTTTCAATACTTCGCTAAACTCTTTTCTTAACATAGTAACCTCCGATAAAAGATTTCAAAATATCCGCCAGGTTCAAGTCCCGGAACTTGACGTCGAAAGCGGCCTTCATCCGTTCTTCAAAGGGATAAACGTAATATTCCTTGATGTAAGGGGTTTCTTTTTTAAACAGCACCGGCAGGTCATCCGGTACGGTTCCGTTGGGTTCCAGTTCGATTTTCTTGACTTTTTCCCGCAGCGCGTCGGTTTTCTCATCGATAATAAAACGGCCGTTTTCCATCACCAATACCCGGTCCGGTATCTTTTCGATTTCGCTGAAAGTGTGATTGACGGCAATGACGGTGGTGTTATACTGTGCAATCATATCCAGCAGCCGGTCCAGGAACACATCCCTCAAGTAGGCGTCCACGGCGTGGAGGATTTCGTCCATCAGGAGCAGCCGCGGCTTCTGCGCCATAATCAACGAAAAAAGAAATAAGGTCCGCTCACCCACGGAAAGAGTTTTGACTTGACTGTTCAAGTCCAGTTCCAATTCCTTTAACAGGGAATCGTCAAATCCGTCGGTGCGAAAAACCCGCGTGTGAAAATCAATGGCCTTTTTAAGCGTGAAATTTTCGAAGAAACCCAGGCGGTCCGGGATAAATCCGATGCGCTGTTTGGATAATCTCTCTTTATAGAGTACCGAGCCTGAGATAGGTGTAAGAACGCCGGTCAGGCATCGCAGGAATGTGCTTTTACCTGCCCCGTTGTTACCGGCGATTAATATAAATTCCCCTTCGTCGAACCGGACGTTTATGTTTTCCAGGACGGGTTTTTTATTGAATTTAAACGATAGGTCGGTTACTTCAATCATGATGGTCTCCATTTAGATATTTTTCCATTAATTCTTTGATTTCCGGCTTGGTGGCGCCGACAGCCAGGACGCGATCGATAAAGTTTCGGAACTCATCCTCGATCAGCGCTTTTTTCAGGCTGTCCAGTTTTCTATTTTTAAAGGTTACCCAATGCCCGCTGCCCATTTTCCCGGCGATGAACCCTTCTTCCTGGAGGGCGGCGTAAACTTTTGCCACAGTGTTGGGGTGCAATCTGATAATCTTGGCCAGTTCCCGTATGGGGGGCAGGGGGTCCCCGTCTTTCAATCGGCCCGCCAGGATTTCTACCTTTATCGCCTGTATTGCTTGCTTATACACAGGAACCGACGACGCTGTATCGATGTTCATCCTAAACATAGTCACCTCGCACAATCAAATTGCCACATTCTTGTGTTACAATTTTAATTGTAACAATATAATGTTACACTTTTCATTTTTTGTCAACAAGAAAATAAAAAAAGGAAGAAGTACGAAAAATAGCCACCAAGAGACGGCACACCAAGACACCACGTTTTTTTCTTCTTTATCCTCTCTTCCGCGCTTCTTATCTTCCTTTTCCCCCCGGTCCCCGACTCCCTGACTCCTGATCCCTTTTTTTCATCATTCGTCATTCATCATTTTATCTTTTTACCGATTTGGTCATTAGGGACAATTTCTTGCCTGCCCCTGATTTTTCCTTTTCCCACTCTCTATTCCCGGGCAGGCTCCCGGCAAGATTGCCGCCAGGGGTTCGATCGATCGAGATAAAACGTTAATAGTTGATTCGCAGCGATACCAATGTTATAATACTACCATGAAAAATTTACCCATAAGCATCCAGACGTTTCGTGATTTTATCAATGAGGATTATATTTACGTGGATAAAACCAAATCGATCCACGACCTCTTTGCCAGGGGAGGAAAATACTATTTTTTGTCCAGGCCGCGCCGTTTTGGAAAATCCGTACTGATCTCTACCCTGGCGGAAATCTTCTCCGGCAATAAAGAACTTTTTAAAGGACTCTGGATTTATGACAAAATCCAATGGACCCAATACCCGGTCATCCACCTGGATTTATCGAAAGTTACCTTTAAAACCCCAGCAATTCTTGAAAAGGCATTGGCTGCCCGGTTAGAAAAAATCGCGGCGGATTTTAATTTTCAACTGGATCACAAGCTTTTCTTAAAAGAAAAGTTCGAGCAACTGGTGGAGAAAATATCTCAAAAACAAAAAGTGGTCATCCTGGTGGATGAATACGACAAACCCTTGATCGATTATATAGAGGCCGGGAAAATCGAGACCGCCAAAAAAATCCGCGACGTTTTAAAAAGCTTCTACAGCGTTATTAAAGGTCTGGATGCACACCTGCGCTTCGTTTTCATTACCGGCGTATCGAAATTCTCCAGGGTATCGGTTTTTTCCGACCTCAATAACTTAGTCGATATCACGCTGGCGGAGAATTATGCCACTCTCCTGGGATATACGGAAGCGGAACTCCAGCATTATTTTTCTCCCTATATAAAACAGTTGGCCGAAAAACGGGGTATCTCCAGCGACGATTTAAGCAAAACCATCCGCAAGTGGTACAACGGGTATTCCTGGGACGGGGAAAATTTCGTCTACAATCCCTTCTCTATATTGAACTTATTCGGCAGCAGCAGCTTTGAAAATTTTTGGTTCTCTACCGGGACCCCCACTTTTTTGATTAAATTAATTAAAAACCGTAAAATCGAACCGATGGAATTTGAGAATTTGCCGGTAAAAAGTCACGTTTTTAACAGTTATGACCTCGATAACTTGAATATCGCGGCCCTGCTCTTTCAAACCGGTTACCTGACCGTCAAACAAGTCACCAGGGAAGATGAAGTGAAGACCTACGTTTTATCTTATCCCAACCATGAAGTGCGGGATTCTTTTTTGAGCCACCTTTTTGGCGAATACACCCAAAAAGATATGGACTTTGGAGCGCGGCTGCTGGACCGGATAAGAAATGCGGTGAAGGCCGGCGACATCGAGGGATTTATCGGGGAGATCAAATCCCTTTTTGCTTCAATTCCTTACCAAATTTTTATGGGGAAGAAAGAAGCTTATTACCACTCGCTTATTTATCTAATACTAAAATTAAGCGGGGCCTCAGTCAGGTGTGAAGACACCACCAATAACGGCCGCATCGATGCCGTGTTGGAGACCGGGACTAGAATCTACAACATGGAATTCAAAATGGGAAGCGCCAAAGAGGCCCTGGCGCAAATAAAAGAGATGAAATAATATGAAAAATACATGGGCGACGGGAAGGAGATCGATCTCATGGGTATCGGGTTCTCTCCCGTGAAACGAAACA
>JAUPLE010000879.1 GCA_030837085.1 Acidobacteriota bacterium
AGACATCTGGTCCGAAGTGCTGGGGATAGAGAAAAGTAAGATAAGTACAAACGCCAACTTTTTCGATATCGGCGGGCATTCATTGAAAACGATGATAATAATTGCAAAAATACACAAAGCCTTTAATATCAAATTGCAATTGATACAGGTATTTAGAGTACCTACTATAAAAGGTATCGCTTCACTAATTGAAGCTCTTTGGTGTGTAAATGATCAAGAATCGGACAGCGGTATTAATGAAGAGAACGAAAGCGAAGAGACATTTATATGAATCACGGAGACATAGTGAAAAAAATATCAGCGCAGATTAATGATACTGGCGTAGAACAATCTGTAGTGGAAATGCCTATTTTAAATCTTCCCACGGATTATCCCAGGCCCCGGATGCAGAGTTACGAAGCGAATCACGTTAAATTTGAACTGGGCCAGGAAGAAACTTTATCTTTAAAGATGCTGGCAGCCGATCAAGGAGTTACCCTATACACTATTTTGCTGGCCGTTTGCAACATCTGGTTGTCAAAGCTAAGCTGCCAGGAGGATATCGTCATCGGAATTCCAATCGGCGGTAGGGAGGATGATTTACAGTATGACATCAGAGGCATGTTTGAAAATGTCCTGGCATTACGAAATTTCCCGGCGGCAGAGAAAAGGGTTACAGATTTTTTAAAAGAGGTAAACGAAAGGACTTTTGCCGCTTTCCAGGAACAAGATTACGATTTTGCAGACAAATTGGAAAAATTCGTCCTGTATCGTGATGCTTCCCAGAATCCCCTCTTCGATTTGAATTCAGAGTTCTTTGACAACCATGATCGATTGGTTTTTATCCTCCAATACAGTACGAAGTTGTTTAAAGAGGAAACAGCTCAACGATTTGCCGGGTTTTTTAAAAACATTATCAATTCCATAAAAGAAAATCCCGAGATTCGTATATCCGCTGTCGAAATGATGGGAACAGAAGAGAAAACGAGAATGCTGGAGATAGCAACTGGCATTATAGGACCCTGCGATCCCATTGAGACCATTCATGGGATGTTTGAAAGAGCAGCGGCGGAAAATGAAGCGAAAATAGCGATTGTCTTTAGGGACAGCCAGATGTCCTATGGAAAGTTAAACCATGCGACGAACCAGTTGGCTGGAATGCTGCGACACAAAGGCGTTGGACCGGATTGGGTAGTGGGATTAATGGTGGAACGTTCCTTCTACCTGGTCATCGGCGTCCTGGGAATATTGAAAGCCGGAGGAGCTTATTTGCCCATTGACCCGAAGTTACCGGGACAAAGAAAGCGCTTTATGCTCCAGGACGGCAATGTAAAGATATTATTGACAGCCGCTGAAACAACAGACGAAACCTTCTATAACCCTGCTCATACTGAACAAATCGATCTCCATAACGAAAATTTCTACCGCGGAAATGATCAAAATCCTGTCAACATCAATAAGGGTTCAGACCTTTTGTATGTTATCTTTACATCGGGTTCCACCGGTAGACCCAAAGGCGTCATATTGAAACATACCAATCTTGTTAACTTGATAACGTTTCATTACAAACATACCGACATCGATTGCAGTAAAGTGCTGCAATTTGTCACCATGAGTTTCGACGTATGCTATCAAGAAATATTTGCCGCGCTCCTGGCCGGGGGTCATTTATATTTGATTGATGAGGAAATCCGTGTCAATATCCCGGCGTTATTCGATATTATCGGGAAGAATAAAATTAAAACACTATTTTTACCCATGTCATTCTTGAAGGTGATCTTCAGCCAGGAAGGTTATATCGAACGTTTTCCCAGGAGTGTGGGGCATATTATAACCGCTGGAGAACAGGCCGTGGTGAATGAGCGTTTCGGAAAATACTTGAAAGAGAATAAAATATATTTTTATAATCATTATGGGCCGTCGGAAACACATGTGATAACGACTTTTACTATGTACCCATGGCAGGAAATCCTGGAATATCCGCCGATAGGGAAACCCATCATGAATACAATAATATATATCCTGGATGTGGGAGGTCATATACAACCGGTGGGGGTGGCGGGAGAATTGGTTGCGGGGGGATTACAGGTTGGAAGGGGTTATTTAAATAACACGGAATTATCAGCAGAGAGATTTGTTAAAAATAGGTCCTATAGGTCTGCTAAGACCTATATTTTGTACAAAACCGGCGACCTGGCGCGGTGGCTTGAAAGCGGCGATATTGAATTCCTGGGCCGTATCGATCAGCAGGTGAAGATCAGGGGCTTCCGGGTGGAATTGGGTGAAATCGAGAATGAACTGGTTAAGCACCAGGATATTAAAGATGCCGTAGTCGTTCCGCGGGAGGACGAAATCGGCGATAAATATTTATGCGTCTATTACGTGCCCCATCAACCGAACACTGTAAAAGTGGAGGAATTAACCGCTCATTTAGCGAAGTCTTTACCGGGTTATATGGTCCCCATGCATTTTATAGCCATCGAGAAAATACCATTAACGGCCAGTGGTAAAGTTGACCGGAACGCGCTGCCGCGTCCCGATCATCTGGAAGCTGCGAATATTTATGTTGCTCCCGGGAATAACGTAGAAGAAAAACTGGTAGAGCTGTGGTCAGAGGTATTGGGAATGCAGCAGGAAAAAATAGGCGTTGATCATAATTTCTTTCAC
>JAUPLE010000880.1 GCA_030837085.1 Acidobacteriota bacterium
AAATATGACGATGTACGGCGAATGCTGAAAAAATTCCCGGATCCCAATAAGGAAGACGTTAATTACTTCTATTATCGCGTGTACATGGAGAAAGGCGACGCGGATAATGCCTTTATTCATTTGAAAAAAGAACTGGACCTTTATTCTCACCGGGTCGATTTAATCCCGGAGTTGATCGAATTGAAAAAACTGGACCATGACGAGGTACAGCGCTATATCGACAGCATCCTGGGAAAATCGCCCCAGGTCATCGATACCCATCTTTATGCGGCCAGGTCCTTTCAAAAAATAGGGAACGACGAACAAGCGGAATTTTACGTGGACCGGGAACTGGAATTATTCCCTGAAAACAAAGCCGCCTTTTTGTTAAAACATGATTTATTCAACGGCCATATCCCACCCATTTCTTCCACTCTTGATCCCACTTCTTCCGCTTATTTCCGGAAAACCTGGGAAACCTTCAAAATTTTTATGAAACTCCACCGCGATGAAACCACAGCAGCGCAAATCATTTCCTTTTTTACCCTTCTCAATTTCTTACCCCGAGAAAGCCAGGGATTAAAGGAAATAGCGGCATTAAAGGAAACGGTCATGTTCGCTGCTTATAAAAAAGAATTAATGGCTTATCTCTCCTTTATGAAACATTTCCGGGGTGTAACGACAGAGGAAGAGGAAGCAGTGGAAAAATTCGCGCCCGTGGTTTATCTTTCTGCCTATTCCACCGGGTGGCTGGCGTATGATTATTTTTTTGAAGAAGCGCGGCGGTTAGCCGCCGCCGGGCAGTATGAAGTCATGTTCCCCTTGATCGAAGATATTTTAAAATACAATCCCGGGGATAACAAAATATTTAAGTTCCTCGATGCTATTTCTTATTGACAGGTGAAAATATCATTGCTATAATCAGGATATGGACTTAATTAAGATGAGGAGTAAACAATGACGGATGCCTTGATTTTACCGGAGCGCATAAAAAATGCCATCCAGATCGGTGAGAGTGATTACCGCGAGTTTAAGAGCGCCCTGGAAGGTCATCCCGGTAAAAAAAAACCTCGCTTATTAAAAGATATCTGTCGGGATATCGGTGAGGCGCTTGTCGCCTTTGCCAATGCCGACGGGGGCGAATTGTTAATAGGGGTAGAAGATGACGGTATTATTTCCGGGGTCCCCCACCAGGAAGAAGATATTAAGAGAATGCTCGAAGCCCCGAAGACCCACGTTCACCCCGAAAGTATCTTGCCTTTGACCCATGCATTAAAGATCGAACTTGATGGTAAAACCATACTCTTTTTTTCAGTAGCCAAAGGAACGACGGAAATCTACCAGCTCCCGGACGGGCGATGTGTACGTCGAAAAGATAAGAGAACAGTACCGGAAACATTCAAAAAAATTCTATTTGACCGACAGGAAGTCAAATCACGTGAATATGATCGTCAGTTTGTCGATGGCGCCGCGGTGAATGACCTGGATGTACCGTTTATCCAGTCCATCGCCGATCGCTATTTGAGAGGCTTGACCGTTGAAAAATATTTGCAGCAAATCGGTCTGGCGGATTATACCGTAGGTGGTTTAAGATTACGCATGGCATCTTTACTTCTTTTTGCCAGAGATATTCAACGGTGGCATCCACGTTCCCAGGTGAGGATTTTGAAAGTATCCGGGACAGAACTGAAGTCCGGTGAGCAATATAATGTCAAATCCGACGAAACAATTCGAGGGAATATCTTCGAATTGCTGCAAAATTCCTGGGAACAATTACGTCCCTTCCTGGCAGACAAAACAGAGTTTGGAGTCGATGCAAAGTTCGAGCAGAAATACATTTACCCGGAGTGGGCCTGTCGAGAAGCCCTGATTAATGCAATTGCACATCGCGATTACAGCATTCAAAACGGCGTCGATATTTTTATTTTTGATGATCGAATGGAAATAAAGAGTCCGGGAGCCCTTATTTCAACCATAACCATAGATGACCTGGAGAAATTGGAAGGCGCTCACGAGTCTCGTAATGTACTTATATCCAGGGTTCTTCGTGAAAACAAGTTTATGCGTGAACTGGGTGAAGGTATTAAGCGCATATTCGAATTAATGGAGCAAAGTGAACTGGATAAACCCAAATTGTTTTCAAATAGCATATGGTTTAGTGTAACACTGCCTCATAAGTCTATTTTCACGTCTCAACAACTCCATTAGAACAAGTGCTCAAGCTAAAAGCCAGGCGTTTAAACGAAAGATTCCCAAAGCAGACGTCCCGCGATTCAATGTTCAAAACCCATGATTCCTACCCAGGGTAATATAAAAATGATGTAAATATTTATAAAAATTTACTAAAAATTTTAAGATTATGCTATCCTTATTAGTGAGAAGAAGAGGAGGATACCATGTTTGCTATATTCAGATATAAAAGATGCCTGTTATTGCTGGCCATATGGGCCGTTTGTTCCAGCCTGGTCTGGGGGGCAATACCGGCGCAGGAAAGGTCGACTTTAATCGCATTTTACAATTCAACCAACGGGATTGCCTGGGCAGACAACTGGAAAACCCCACCCCTGGATACCGACGGATTTTCCCTGCCGGGCACTGAAGGAAGTTGGTATGGCATTACTGTCGAGGGCGATCATGTCACCGAAATTGTATTGAACAATGGCAATATTGCCGGCGTGATCCCCCCGGAAATAGGAACTCTCGGCTTTTTGAAAAAACTCTGGCTTTTAAATACCGAACTTACCGGCGGGATTCCCCCGGAAATCGGAAACCTCGCCAACCTGGAAGAGCTTTTCCTGGCATCAAGCCTTCTCGGTGGAAATATCCCCACTGAAATAGGCAACCTTACCAATTTGAGAACCCTTCGACTGGAAGGAGATAGCCTCACCGGCAATATCCCCGCCAGCCTGGGAAACCTGGTCAAACTGAATTTCTTTGCACTGGACGCTAACGAATTGAGCGGCAGTATTCCCCCTGAATTAGGAAACCTCCATAATTTAGGCGTACTCGATTTTCAAGCGAACCATCTGAGCGGCGGCATTCCCCCCGAATTGGGAAACCTGGTCAATTTGCAATACTTTACATTGTGTAATAACCAACTCAGCGGTCCCCTTCCCGCCAGTTTAGGAAATCTAGTCAATTTAAATTACGTTTACCTTATCAATAACCGGTTCAGTGGAAGCATCCCCTCCAGTTTCGGAAATCTCGGTAAAGTGATCGATCTCTGGCTTAATGGAAACCAATTAACCGGGAACATTCCCCCTGAATTGGGGAACCTCCATACTGTCAAAAGACTATACCTGCACCATAACAAACTCAGCGGAGAAATTCCCGGCAATATAATGAATTTAACCGCCGTTTCTGACCTGGACATCGGGTATAATTGCCTGTATGCCCTGGACCCCACGCTGAGAGTGTGGCTGGACGTCTATGACCCCGATTGGGAAGACTATCAAAACCAGTGTGACGGCGTACCCCCGGCAATAATACTCACTTCCCCCAATGGCGGAGAAATCTTTACAGTGGGTTCTTCCCGTTCCATTACCTGGTCCACCGTTAATATGACCGGGGATGTTAAAATCGAATACAGCACCGATAATGGGGCCGGTTGGGCGGAGATTATCGCCGTCGCTCCCAATACCGGTTCCTATACCTGGACCGTTCCCGATACCGCTTCTTCCCAGTGCCTGGTTAAAATTAGCAAAGCCGACTCCGGCAGCCCCTCGGATATATCCGACGACATGTTCTCTATTATCCCCGTTTCCACGGCGTCGATAACGGTCGTATATCCCAATAGCGGGGAAACCCTGGTGGTGGGCCTTTCATATCCGATTACCTGGACTTTCACCGTGCCGATAGAGAATGTTAAAATCGAATACACCCGGGATAACGGTTCCAGTTGGACCGAGATTATCGGCTCCGCTCCCAATACCGGTTCCTATACCTGGACGATTCCCAATATCGCCGGTTCTCAATGTAAGATTAAAATCAGCGCAGCCGACTCAGGAACTCCATCGGATCAGTCGGACGGACCGTTTTTCATCGTCGCGACAACCATTCCCGCGCAAGAACGCGCGGCCTTGATCGCTTTTTATAATTCAACCAACGGGGACGGCTGGACAAAAAACAGCGGTTGGAAGACGCGGCCGCTGTACACCGATGGATTTGCCATGCCCGGGACAGAAGCAAGATGGAATGGAATCACGGTATCGGGAGATCATGTGACTAAAATCCAAATGTACGAAAACAATCTCACCGGCAGTATCGCTCCCGAAATAGGAAACCTCAGCCAATTACAAGTCCTTTACCTGAACTCCAACCGGATCGGCGGCAGCATCCCCCCTGCTTTGGGAAACCTCGCTAATTTGCGCTATCTTTACCTGTCGCAAAACGTCATGGTGGGAAATATACCCACCAGTTTAACAAACCTACCCAATTTAATATACCTCGAACTCTCTAATAACCGGTTTAGCGGGAATATAAACCCTGAAATAGGAAATATGGCGAAGCTGGAAGTACTGCAACTGGATGGTAATCAGTTCAGCGGCAGCATCCCTGTTGCCCTGGGAAAACTTACCAATTTAGGACGCCTGTATCTGAACGCCAACCGCCTCAGCGGCAGCATTCCCCCTGAAATGGGAAACCTTATATCCTTAGGAGACCTGGACCTGGCCGGGAACCCACTCACCGGGACTTTTCCTCCTGAAATGGGAAACCTGCGCAATCTGGTTATCCTTTATATCTCTTCAACCCAGATCAGCGGCAGTATTCCCCCCGAATTCGGAAACCTGGTCAACTTGAAACAGATTTTCCTGCATAAAAACCAACTCAGCGGCGGCATTCCCCCGGAATTGGGGAATCTCCATAACCTGGTAAGTCTTTTCCTTGATAATAATAAGCTCAGCGGGGAAGTACCCCCCAGTTTAACAAATTTAAGCAATATTCAAGACGTAAGTATTGATTATAATTGTTTAAAAGCAACCGATAGTTCGGTTAGGGCCTGGTTAAATATCTATGACCCTGATTGGGATGCCCATCAAAACCAGTGCGATGGAGAACTCCCTGCGATTACCGTAACTTCTCCCAATGGTGGAGAAAGTTGGACCGTCGGCTCTTCTCATTATATTCGCTGGATTTCCGCAGGCAAGATAGAGAATGTAAAAATCGAATATACCACGGACAGTGGCGCCAATTGGGTGGTGATTACTTCCGCCGCCCCCAATACCGGTTTCTACAACTGGACCGTTCCGGGCTTCATCTCTTCCAGGTGCATGATAAAGACCAGCGAAGCTTCGATAGGGACGCCGTCGGATACCAGCAATGCCATGTTTTCCATCATAGCAAGACCAACCATTCATTTAAATCGAAAGAATTTACATTTTAATGCAAACAAGAATGGCGCCGTTACCGATCCGCAAGAAGTTAGAATTGTCAACAGGGGTAGCGGAACATTGAATTGGAGCCTTAGCTCCGATGCTTCCTGGCTCACCGGTTCTCCTGTTTCCGGGACCGGCGACGGTATTATCACCGTATCGGTAAATCCCGACGGGTTAGATGAAGGAACCTATACCGGTTCTATTACCGTCAGCGATCCCAATGCCGACAATTCGCCGCAAACCATTTCCGTCACATTGAAAGTAAAAATCGACTCCCCGGGTATGATGCCTTTCGGCGAATTCTCAACGCCGGTGGATGGCGCTGTTGTCAGCGGCAGTATCCCTGTCACCGGTTGGGCGTTGGATGAAACCGGCGTCAAGGGCGTCAAAATTTATAGGGAAGATGCGGATGGGCAATCGCTGGTTTTTATTGGAGATGCAATATTTGTTGAAGGAGCGCGGCCCGATGTGGAAGCCTTATACCCGGATTATCCCAATAATTATAAAGCCGGTTGGGGGTATATGCTGCTGACCAATTTCTTCCCCAATGAAGGCAACGGCGTTTATAAGCTGCATGCCGCGGCGGAGGATGTGGATGGACATACCGTCACTCTGGGCATTAAAACCATTACCATCGATAATGCCAATGCGGAAAAACCCTATGGCGCCATCGATACCCCTGCGCAGGGCGGCGCGGCATCCGGTAAATATTATATCAACTGGGGCTGGGTTTTAGCAGCGCAAACTAATAATATTCCGACCGATGGTTCCACCATTGCCGTATGGATCGACGGCAAAAAGATCGGGCGCCCGGTCTATAATAATTATAGGGAAGATATTGCCGCGTTATTTCCCGGGTACGCCAATAGTAATGGCGCGGTCGGTTATTTTTACCTGGACACCACAAAGTATAAAGATGGAATTCATACGATCCAATGGACAGCTTCCGACAACGTTGGGAACGCCGATGGAGTCGGCAGCAGGTATTTTACTATTCAAAACACTGAGTCAGGGGCCAGGGAAAAACGTAGGGGCGCACCTGCGTGTGCGCCCGTCTTTGACCCGTGTGCAACCACCTTTGATCCTTCTTCAACCACTTTTGATGAAACCAGAACCGTTGAAATCAAAGAACTGGAACGAGTGGAAATAAAATTGGAAAACATCCCATCCCATCATTTAACGGGATATTTAGCCGTAGGCGACAAATTACGGGATTTACCCATTGGTTCCACGCTTGACCCGAATGAGGGTATTTTTTATTGGCAGCCCGGGGTAGGGTTTCTTGGAGAGTATCATCTTGTTTTCATAGGACAGGAGGAAACAGGTCGATTTATACGCAAAGATATTGTGATAACCATTGCGCCTAAAGCAAATTAAAGAAGGAAAATTCGCGTGCTGCTTTTCTAGCTTTGCGCTTTTCTAGCTTTACAATGCCCGTCCGATTTGTTAAAATCATTTGATCAGCCAATTCAATAATACATAATGGAGGTTGCCCATGCAAGATATTTTTAAACAACTGGCCCGTATCCTTGACCGCATTCCCAACGGTTTCCCCGAAACCGAAAGCGGCGTGGAACTAAAACTGCTGGCAAAACTGTTCAGCCCGGAAGAAGCTGCGCTGGCCTGTCAATTAACCCTGGAACCGCAAACCGCCCGTGACATTGCCCAAAAAACCGGGCGCGATGAACAGGAAACGTTTGCAATGTTGAAAACAATGACCAAAAAAGGTCTTATCGAGATAGAGAGGGGGGAAAGCAGTTTAGTTTTCAAGTTGCTGCCTTTTATGGTGGGGTTTTACGAGCATCAGAACGCGCGCATCGATGAAGAATTCGCCCACCTCTTCGAGGACTACTACCGGGAAGCCTTCAATAAAATAATGTCCCTGAAACCTTCGGTCCACCGGGTTATTCCCATTGAGCAAACCATACCCTTGAATATTGAAGTCATGCCGTATGAACGGGCTTCCACTTATGTTGAAAACGCGCAGTCCTGGGGAGTGCTTCCCTGTATTTGCCGCGTCCAGAAACGTCTCATCGGCCAGGCGTGTAAACACTCCGAGGAGAATTGCCTGGTATTTTCACAAAAGCCCAAAGCCTTTGATCGCACGGATGCTATCCGGGCAATAAGCAAAGAAGAAGCCCTGGAGATTCTTGTCGCCGCCGGCAAGGAAGGACTGGTGCATTCGACCGGTAATGTGCAAAAAGGCGTCAGTTATATTTGCAATTGCTGTGCCTGTTCTTGCGGGGTGCTCCGGGGCATTGTCGAATTTGGGGAATTGAATGCGATAGCCCGGTCGGATTTTCATATTTGCGTCGATGAATCCTTTTGCTCAGCGTGCGGATTATGTATTGACCACTGCCAGTTTAAAGCGCTGGAAATACATCAAGATAAGAATGTTTGTAATGTTAATTTAGCACGTTGTTATGGGTGCGGTGTTTGTGTATCTTCCTGTCCCATGGGGGCGCTTTCGCTGGTACAAAAGCCACCTGTTGAAATCGAACTCCCGCCGGTTACGGAAACAGAGTGGCGGGAAAAACGGGCCAAAGCGCGCATGGAAAATCTTATTTGATCTTTTTTTGTCACGTTTAAAAAAAACGATCTAAACGTGACAATTGAATATCACGATGATATAATGGTTTTGTAAAAAAGGAGGATTCCATGCGTGACACTTTTCTTGCCTGGCGCGAGCAGGTTTTAAAAAGCCTGGGCGGTCTTCCGGCGCCGGAAGTAAAAAATGAAGAGTGGCTCTACCTCTTGAAAAAAGAAACCCGGAACTCCATTATGGTGGAAGGCGTCTTCGTTAAAGAAGAAGAATTCGAATCCATTCTATTCAAGGGGAATTATGAGATCAGGAATTCCAGCGATGTACTCAATTACTTCAAAACCGCGCGATTTATTTATGGATTGGGTTATGAAAATTTCATCAATGATGAGTTAATCCTGGGGCAGGGATTAATCCGGCAAATCAATAAAGGGGTACTTGAAAATAAAACCAGGGAACCTGGAAGATATCGGAAAGGAAAGGTAATTATAAAAGGCGCTAAAATCGAACCCCCGGAATTCGATCTTGATCGTTGGCTCAAATTGTATATTGAATGGACAGCGGAAAACTTTCAGCGATTACCTTTTCTTCGTTATGCCGCGCTCCAGCATTCACTGTTTGAAGCGCTTCATCCTTTTGAAGATGGAAATGGGAGAACCGGGAGAATTCTTAATAATTATTTTTTTGTCAGCCGTGGGTATTCTATCGTTACCATAAAAGGAGATGATCCATCGCGGGAACTCTATTATAATGCGCTCCAGGAAGCGGATGTATATAATAATGAATTTTTTAGGGGAACCCCGGATTATTATAAATTGTCGTCTATCCTGGAACAGACACCGACCGAAAGCCTGGAGGGAATTTTTTTTAAAGGATTAAGGGAAGGGATGGACCGGTTAATCATAAGTATTATGGAACAGAAAGGGGAGAAAATGCTTTCCGCGGAAGAACTGGCCAAAGTCATTGGCTATTCGAAGAGCAGCATTCGCAAACTCGTTGAGCGGGGCAAATTAATCGCCGTGCTTCGTGGGAATACTTATTTCTCTCATCCTACGCTGGTTTATGGGGCATAGCAACTCTTCTGACCCCATATTTCTTGACTTTTGTAGTACATTTGAAATATTATTTACCTTGAAGTAGTTTCACATGCGCCGTGAGGCAAACTTTTTCTTCAATGCCCTGCATATCCATAAGGGCGGAAGCTTGCTTATTATAGCCGCTAAGAACGCGAAGGAACGCGAAGAATATACGGAGAGTAAGGAGTGCGGATGAAGGTTGCCCTGATACAAGCCCGCGGCAATGATCGACGCGATTATGGCTCCCCACCTGGTTTCCGCTGTATGAAACAAATGACTGAATCGGAAATCCCCGGCGCAGAAGTGGAGATTTTTTCCGATTACCGTTTGCTGATCCAATACCAACCCGATATCGTCGGCATTGGGGCAGTCACGCCGGTTTTCGACAGCGCCAAATACCTGGCCGATATATTTAAAAAAGAACTAAATGCCCATATCCTGCTGGGCGGCTACCATATTACTTTTTTACCCACCGAAATTAAATCCGCCCCCTTTGATATCGGTATCCTGGGCGAAGGAGAACAGATATTTTTGGACTTATTGCGGCTTTACCATGAACACGGCGCTTTCACGGCGTATTTGCTGCGAAAGATCCCCGGGCTTGTTTTTTGCCCTGAAGCAGAG
>JAUPLE010000881.1 GCA_030837085.1 Acidobacteriota bacterium
CGGCGGGTCAGAACCTTTTTGAAAAAAGGTTCCGACACCTCCAAAAACTTTTGTTCAGTTAATTCAGGGTTGTTTAAATAACCGCGGGCAAGACTCAGCCCACCAATACACAATTCCCCGGTTACACCCAGGGGCTGCAACCTTTGATAACTGTCCAGGATATATACCCGGGTTCCCCCCATGGGGACGCCGAGGGGAATTCTTTCCAATTTTCCATCGTCAGCAGTACACTCGTGAAAAATCACATCCACAGTAGTCTCAGTAGGTCCATAAGAATTGACCAACTTCACCCTGGGATATCCCTCCCGCTGAAATAATTCGCTAAAAAGCATTACCAGACCCGGGGTTAAAACTTCTCCCCCAGAGACAACCAATCGTAAACAGGAAAACCTCTGCTGAAAACCGTCTCCTTGACCGGCAATATATTCCAGGAAAACATGCAAATAGGAAGGCACTAAATCACAAACCGAGATTTTATAAAGCTCCATGCCCCTGATTAATTGATCCATATTTTCCCGAACTCCCGGGGCAGGGATAAAAATTCGTATCCCCCCTAATAACCCATTGAAGAATTCAGATATAGACGCATCAAAAGTAACGGCGGCTTGGTGAAGAAATACATCATCCGTACTATACCCAAATTTCTCCTGCACCCAATATATACGGTTTACAAGCGACGAATGCTGAACCATAACCCCTTTGGGTTTCCCTGTCGAACCCGAAGTGTAAATGATGTAAGCTAAATTTGAATGATGAATGATGAATGATGAATGATGAAGAGGAGCCCGCGGCGGTCTCATTAATAATTTACAATTAACAATTATTTTCTCCTGGCATTCTTCCATTCCTAATAAAACTTTTGCATTACTATCTCTCAGCATATAATCGATTCTTTCCTGTGGGTAATGTGGATCGATGGGTAAAAAAGCGCCCCCGGCTTTCCATATCCCAATGGTCGCAGTCAGATATTCTATGGAATTCCCCAACATTATCCCGACAATACCCTCCGCTTGCACTCCCAACGACACCAGTTGAACCGCCAACATGCTGGCGCGGACATTTAATTCCTTATATGTGACCTGCACCCCTGCCGGCCTGGTTAAACCATCGGCGCCCGCCGATACGACCAGGATATGATCGGGAAATTTCTCCGCCGAACCTTCGAACAACCGGTCAGCCGTTTCCCTTCCGCCGAAATCATAATTTACATCGGTATTATTGAAATCATATAAGAGGATTTTTTGCTCTTCTTCCGACAGGATACCCAATTGATAAATTTCCAACTTCGGATTCTCTAAAATAGAAGAAACCAATTGTTTAAAATATCCCCAGAACCGTTCGATAGTTTCCTGTTTAAATAGCTGGGTACAGAATTCGAAATAGAAATATAGAGTATCTTCTTCGGGCGCCGCCACAGCCGTTAACGACAAATCAAACTTGGCGATTTTGATTCCCGGTTGGAAGGGAGTTATTTTCAATCCCGGCAGCTCAAGCGCTAAGTGTTCTCTATTCTCAAGGGCAAACATCACATCGAACAATGGGTTCCGACTAAAATCCCGTTTCACAACTACTTGTTTCACCAGGTCTTCATACGGATAGTCCTGGTTTTCAAAGGCTTGTAATGTTTTTTCTTTTACTTCTTCAAGGAATTCTCTAAATAAATTTTCTCCTACGGGATAGTTTCTCAAAGCCACGGTATTGACAAACATGCCGATGATTTTTTCCAGGTCCGCATGTTGGCGTCCAGCCACCGGGGTACCGGTAACGATTTCTTCCCGGTTGCTTAACTTCGCCAGGAAGATATTAAATATTGCCAGCAGCAGTGTGTACATCGTTGTTCCTGTTTTAATGGCTAATGTTTTGAGAGCTGCGGCGGTTTCCCCGGGCAGTCCGAATTTTAGCCTGTCCCCTTCGTAACTTTGAACCGCCGGTCTGGCAAAATCCGTGGGCAGATCAAGCGCTGGTACTTCCCCGGCGAATTCATTTCTCCAGTACTCTTCCTGCGCCGAAAATGCCCCTCGCTCTTTGTGGCGGTCCTGCCATTCGGTAAAATCCTTATATTGCACCCTGGGGACGGATAAATCTTCCCCGTTATAAAACGCATTAAAGTCATTAACCAGTACCCCCATGGACATACCGTCCGCGATAATATGATGCATATCCACCATAAGAAGGTGTTTCCCATTGTTTTCCTTTATCAAAGCCACCCGCAGTAATGGGGCTTTTGATAAATCGAAAGGACGAATAAAGGGCGACCACGGGGACAATGTGGCGGCGCCCCTACAATTATCTTTATCATCTGTGTAATCAGTATAATCTGTGGACCAAGTTTTATATTCGATTTCAAATTCCACATGATGGTGAATTCTTTGAACCGGTATATCTTCGATGGCATCGAAAGAGGTTCTAAAACTCTCATGCCGGACGATTAACTTTCTAAAGGCAGCCACCATCCGGTCGCGATCTAAGATTCCCTCCAGTTGGAAAACATAAGGGATATTATAAGCCGTGCTGTTTTGATCCAACCGGTTCAAAATATATAACCTCATCTGGGCCGAGGATAATGGGTAATATTCCTTTTTTTCCGCCAAATCAATTTCTTCAAAAATACTCTTTTGGGCGTTTTGAATATACAGGGAAAAGGCTTGAATCGTTGGCTGGCTAAAAACCTTATGCAATGGGAATTTGACATTAAATTCCTTTCGAATGCGTGATACCAACGCCATCACCCTGAGTGAATGACCACCGGATTCAAAAAAATTATCGCAAACCCCGATCGATGAATTAGGTCTCTTCAATATATCTGACCATATCTCAACCAATTTTTTTTCAATCTCATTCCTGGGTGCGGTAAACGTTTCGCCGGCTTTCAATCCCGGTTTTGGTAATGCTTTCCGGTCTACTTTCCCGTTGGGAGTCAAAGGAATTTTCTCAAGTTGTACAAAATAAGAAGGAATCATATAATCCGGTAATTTACCGGATAAATATGTTCGCAGTTCCATTAATTCAAAGTCCTTTTCGGAACTGATGTAAGCGCAGAGAAAATTCTCGTCCGGTCTTTCCCCTGCAAGAACCACTGCATTTTTTATTTTTGTAAACTGTAATAATTTATTTTCGATTTCACCCAATTCGATCCTGAATCCCCTGATTTTTACCTGGTTATCGATGCGGCCCAAATATTCAATATCGCCATTTTCCAGGTAACGGCCCTTATCTCCCGACCGGTATAAATGGTCACCCAACCGGTAGGGGTTTCCAATAAATTTTCCTTGTGTTAATTCTACCTGGTTTAAATATCCTCGAGCGACGCCGTCTCCTCCTACATAAATTTCGCCTGTTACACCTTGTGGAACCGGTTTCAAATATTTATCCGATATATAGGTACATAAAGTTGGGATCGGTTTACCAACGTTGCTGGAGTTTAGCTTCATGTCCTTTTCGCTTAGCTCTTTGTATGTCGCATGCACAGTGGTTTCTGTAATCCCAAACATGTTGATAAGTTTAGTTTTGGGATACTTCTTATGCCATTTTCTCAATTGTGAAGGATTCAATGCTTCGCCGCCAAAGATGACATATCTTAAATATAAATCATCCCCTTGACTATGGGAGGTGAAGCTTTCATTTAGCAAGTTATAGAACGCTGAAGGGGTTTGGTTTAATATCGTTACGGCCTCTCTATTTAAGAGCCCCAGGAATTCTACTGGGTCCCTGGCTGTCATTTTGGGCACTATAACTAATTTTCCCCCGTACAACAATGCCCCGTACATCTCCCAAACTGAAAAATCAAAACAAAAGGAATGAAACAGGGTCCATACATCATATTCTGAAAAATCGAATTGGAATTTGTTATTAAACAGAAGCCGAACCACGTGTCTATGTTCGATCAGTACGCCTTTGGGTTTCCCGGTGGAACCGGAAGTATAGATGATGTAAGCAAGTTGATTTGAATGATGAGTGATGAATGATGAATGATGAAGCCCACGGCGCGGGCGCCCTTTTAGATGATTTGAATCATAAATAATGGATTCTAAAAGTACTTTCTTACCTTCCCACCTTCTTACCTTCTCACCTTCTTTATCGTTGGTGGTAACCAACAATTTTGCTCCGCTGTCTTTCAACATATAATCGATTCTTTCCCAGGGGTATTCGGGATCGATGGGCAAATACGCGGCGCCGGCTTTTAATATGCCCAATATATCGATAACCAGATCGATAGACCGCTCCATCATAATACCGACAATATCGTCTACCAGGACGCCTTTTTCAATTAATAACCCGGCCAACCGGTGGGATTGCTCGTTTAATTGGCGGTAGGTCAGACTGGTGGGGCAGACACACAGGTCTGCCCCTACAAGGGCAATGCGGTCCGGTGTACATTCTACCTGTTCTTCAAATAATTGATGAATTGTTTTGTCATAAGGATATTCCGCATATGTATCATTAAAATCATATAATAAACGGTTTTTTTCTTCTGCCGGGATCATTTCCAATTCGAATATGAGCGAGTTTTTATTTTCCGTCGCACGCCTTATGATATTTTTAAAATACACGGCAAACCGTTCGATGGTTTCCGTTTTGAAAAGCCTCGTACAGTACTGGAAATTAAACCGGAGATTTGAAGGCGCATCAGACACACGTAAGGTAAGATCAAATTTGGATATACCCTCTTCAAAAGGGACAAGCGTTATTTTCAAACCGGGAATTTCTATCTCCGAGATATCCATATTTTGTAAATTCAACATGACATCAAACAGTGGATTTCGCCCGGTATCCCTTTCCGAAACAACCTTCTCCACCAGTTCCTCGTATGGATAATCCTGGTTTGCAAAAGCCGCCAGGGTATTTTCATTGACCTCTTTTATAAAGTCGATAACATTCTTTTCCCAGACCGGGCTATTTCTTAAGACCAGTGTATTGACAAACATGCCCATGATGGATTCCAGGTCCGCATGAGGACGACCGGCTGCAGGCGTCCCCACCACAATATCCTCCCGCCCGGTTATCCTGGATAAAAAAATATAATAAAGGCTTAACAATACCATATATAATGTGGTTCCCTCCGCTAACGCCAGCGCTTTTAACGCGAAGGTTTCCCCATGGCTTATTTCAAAGGAATAAGATTGCCCCTCAAAACTTTGTACCACCGGCCTGGGAAAATCCAGGGGCAGGTCTAATACCGGCGGTAATTCTCCAAATTGCTCCAGCCAGTACTTTTCTTGCACTTTTAAAGCAGCTTTTTCCCGCGCACTTCTCTGCCACTCCGAATGGTCTTTATACTGCACTTTTAAGGACGGTAATTCCTGCCCGGCATAAAGAGTCATAAACTCCTTGACAAACAATTCCATTGCGACGCCGTCAGTAATAATGTGATGCATGTCCATCATAAGAAGGTGTTTGCCCTCTTTTTCCTTCCCCAGGCCCACCCTCATTAACGGCGCTTTCGAGAGATCGAAAGTCCGTGTTTGTCCGTGTTTGCCAGTGACGTCCGTGGCAAAACATTCGATTTCAAATTCCACATGGTCATGAATTCGCTGCACCGGTTCTTCATTAATTGTAGTAAACGATGTCCTCAAACTTTCATGCCGCTCTATCAATTTTTGAAATACCTTTTCCAGGTGATCTTTATCCAACAACCCTTCCAGTCTCATTACCGCCGGGATGTTGTAAGTAATACTTCCTTCATCCATTTGCCGGAGGAAGTACATCCGTTCCTGCGCAGCGGACAGTGGGTAATATTCTTTTTTTTCTACCGCGTCAACGGCTGCAAATTCTTCTTTTACCGATTCTTTAATATATTCCGCCACTTGCCGGATACAACCCATCTGAAAGAACTCCTTCAGCGGGATTTTGACATTAAAAACTTTATGTATCCTGGCGGTCAACAACGTAGCATTTAACGAATGCCCCCCCAAATCGAAAAAATTATCATCGATACCAATTTTAGACGGTGACTTCAATAGCTCAGCCCAAATCTCAGCCATCATCTTTTCCACTTCATCCCGCGGGGCAGTGTAATCCTTTAGCGCCTCCCCTACCCTGGGCTCCGGCAGCATTTTCAGATCAATTTTACCGTTGGGGTTTAAAGGGAACTTATCGATAACTATAAAATAGGAAGGTATCATGTAAACCGGTAAACTCCCCGCGAGGAAATTTTTCAATTCAACGGCTTCCGGCGCAGGATTGGATATGGCTGCGATATAAGCGCATAGATATTTTTCTTCTCCGACTTTGCGTTCTATCACCACTGCTTCTTTGACATGACCGTGCTTGAGCAATCGATTCTCGATTTCGCCCAATTCGATGCGGAAGCCGCGGATTTTGACCTGTTGATCGATGCGTCCCAGGTATTCGATGTTGCCATTGCCTAACCACCGCGCCAGGTCGCCGGTTTTGTATAATCCTTGCCTCCGGCGGGTCAGAACCTTTTTGAAAAAAGGTTCCGACACCTCCAAAAACTTTTGTTTAGTTAATTCCGGGTTGTTTAGATATCCGCCGGCAACCCCGTCGCCCGTTATATACAATTCCCCCAGCACATTCACGGGACACACATTTAAATACTTATCCAACACCAATAACGGACCATTACCTACCATCTTTCCTATCGGGATACCGGATAAATACTCGTACTTTTCCAGCATCCCCATATCAATCTCCAGCGCCGCGGAAATAATAGTCGCTTCCGTCGGACCATACAGGTTGAACACCCGGCAATCCCCAGTGATAAGCATTTTCGCTTGTTTTACCAGGCCCAGGGTTAATTTTTCCGCCCCGATACACAAACACCTCAACATACTTAATGCCCCAGGTTCCGGGTTAATGGAAAGCAACGATTGAAACCGCGTGGGCGTCGCCTCCATGACGGTAATATCGTTTCTCCGGATAAAATCCAGTTGCAACCCGGGATTCAGCAATAACTCTTCGGAAATCATATACAAACTTGCCCCGGAAGTAAGGGTCAAAAATATCTCCCATGCTGACCAATCAAAATAATAGGCTAATGTCTGAATAACATGATCCGCCGGCCCCCAACGCATACAATAGTATCCCCAATGAAGCAGCGGACATAAATTTCCATGAGTAATGGGAACTCCTTTGGGCATTCCCGTGGAACCAGAAGTGTAGATAACATAAGCGAGATTATTAAAAAGTTTTGAGAAGTCCAGAAACCTTTTTTCAAAAAGGTTTCTGGCCGCCGGAGGCAAATGATCTTTAATCAGCAATTCAGCTCCGCTGTCTCTTAGCATATAATCGATGCGCTCTTGCGGCAATTCCGGGTCAATGGGCAAGTAAGCAGCCCCGGATTTTAATATACCCAATATACCGATAATCAAATCAATGGAACGTTCCATTTTGATGCCAACCACATCGTCCGCCAGGACGCCTTTTTCGATTAACAAATTCGCCTGGCAACCCGATTGCTCATTTAATTGACGGTATGTTAAATTGACCGGGCAGACACGCAGGTCTGCCCCTACAATGGCAATATGGTAAGGCGTCTTCGACGCCTGTTCCGCGAATAATTGGTGTATCGTTTTATCGTGAGGATAATACCTCTGGGTATCGTTAAATTCATAAAGAACCTGTGTTTTTTCCTCACTCGATAACAGGGGTAGTGAGGAAACGTATGATTTGGAATGATCGAGGCCCCCTTCCAATAATCGGTTGTAATGAGAGATTACCCGTTGGATGGTCGAGACATCGAAAATATCGGTATTGTATTCCCATTCTACCAATATTTCGCCACTTTCGTCAGGCTCCTGCTCCGCCTGTTCCGCTGGTGGGACTACCACTACATTAATATCGAATTTGGCTGACCGGTTATGCGTTGGCAACAGTTCCATTTCAAGCCCGGGTAACCTCAACTCCCCGCCGGGCGTGTCCATAAAGGTGAACATTACCTGGAAGATAGGGCTGTAACTTAAACTCCTCTCCGGCTGTAACTTCTCCACGATTTTCCCAAACGGTGTATCCTCATGTTGATATGCTTCCAAACAAGTTTCTTTCACCCGGTTTAAACACTCTTTAAATGAGATCTCACCTTGTACCTGCGTTCGCAGCGGCAGTGTATTAATCACCATGCCCAGCATTCCTTCCATTTCTTTGTATCTGCGATTGGCAATGCCGGTACCCACACATAAATCTTCCATCCCGGTATAGCGGTACAATAAGGTCTTAAAAACCGCCAACATGGTCATAAACAATGTAACCCCGTTTTGCCGGCTGAATTGTTTTAGCCTAAGGGTATTAGGCCCGGATAGGCGGACTATTTCCAGTTCTCCTTTTCCACTGATAACCGGTGGACGGGGACGGTCCGCGGGCAACTCCAATAACGGCGCCAAACCGGATAATTTCTCTTTCCAGTAATTAAGATGCCGCTCCAACACATCTCCTTTTAAATGATTCTTCTGCCAGATGGCGAAATCGGCATATTGGATGGGTAACTCGGGCAAATCGTGATCTTTTCCATTGGCGTATGCGCTGAAAATTGCAATAAACTCTCGTAACAATACCCCCTGCGTCCAACCGTCATGCACCAGATGATGCTCGGTTAAAACAAACAAATGCTCTTTCGCTTTTAATTTTATAATCGTTACCCGCAGCAGCGGACCTTTTTCAAAATCAAAGACCCGGTGGTCCTCTTCACTTAAAAATTCCGATACCTTTTGTTCCTGTACTTCTTTTTCCAGGCTAATCCAATCCAGTACCGGGATTTTAAAGGCATATGGTGGCTGAATTCGCTGCACCGGTTGGCCGTCAATAGTGGGAAAGGTCGTGCGCAGTATCTCGTGACGGCGGATAATCTCTGTAAAAGTACGTTCGATAAGATGTACATCCACTTTTCCCTTCATCCGTATCACGCGGGGGACAAAATATGCCACATTTTCGGCATCCAATTCCTGTAGAAACCACAACCGTTCCTGGGCAAAAGAGAGAGGAATTTTTCCTACCCGCTCCGTTGGTTTAATGGAAGATATCCGGCGTTCCTGTTTCTCTATTTCTTCCGCTAAGGCTTTTATAGAAGGCTGTTCGAAAAATTTACGCAGGGGGATTTCAGCGTGAAGTTCTTCGCGGATACGGGCAATACATCGATTCACCAGGATGGAATCGCCTCCCACCTGGAAAAAATCATCATTGATTCCTATTTTCTCCAATCTCAATAACTGCTGCCAGATGGAGGTCAGTGTTTTTTCGGTTCCCGTAACCGGCGCTGCATATTCGACGCCGGTATCGATGAAGGTTTCATCCGGCGCCGGTAAAGCTTTCCTGTCTATTTTACCGCTTCCCGTCAGGGGGATTCTTTCCAATTGAATAAAGTAAGCCGGGATCATGTAATCGGGGAGTTGTTTAGAAAGACATTCCCTCAATTGGGAGACGGTAAGAGATTCCTTATCGTATGTTTCGAAATAGGCGCAGAGATAATTACCGCCGTTTTCATGCTGCCGGGCAATGACTACCGCTTCTTTAATTGTCGGAAAGAGGGACAGGCAGTTTTCGATTTCTCCTAATTCGATACGGTAGCCTCTTACCTTTACTTGGTGGTCGATCCTGCCCAGGAACTCGATGTTGCCGTCATTTAACCATCGCGCCAGGTCGCCGGTACGGTAAATAATATAGGTCCTATAGGTCCTATAGGACCTATTAAATTTAAATTTTTCCGCGGTTAATTCCGGGCGATTGAGATACCCCTGCGACACACCTGGCCCCCCGATACATAACTCACCCGCCACTCCCCGCGGCTGTACATTAAAAAATTTATCCAGGATATAAATCTCTGCCAAATCGCACGGACGGCCAATAGGGATGTTGTTCCTATCACTCAATACAATCACTTCCCTGTCTAATGAGAGAAAAGTACAATTAATAGATGCCTCTGTAGGACCATAACCATTGACAAGCAAACACCTCGGAGCTATTAGATTAAAGGTTTTCTTTACCACCTTCCCGGTTAACATTTCACCCCCCAGATGAATAACTGTTATGGAAGGTATTTTTTTGTTTAGATCGGATAGGCTACTTAAAAACACAGGTGTCGTATGAAGGGTATTTATGTAATTCCGGTTTATAAAATAAGCATAAAAATAAAAATCCCCGACAGTTGATTTACTCAAAACATAAAGCCGGCCCCCAAACAAAAGCGTCGTAAGTATCTCAAAGACCCCAAAATCAAACGTATAAGATAAATTCTGCATCACTCGTGTATGGATGCCCAGGTGAAGATATTCCTCGGAATAGTAAAATAAAGGAGTTAAATTCCCATGCGTGATAGGTACTCCCCTGGGCCTACCCGTAGAACCGGATGTGTAAATAACATAACAATAATAAGTTTTATCATTCTCAACCTTACCCCTTACCACTTTCTTTCCTACTCCCGCAATATCATCGATACAAACGAGATACAGCACAGGAGATGAATCTTTCACAATTTGCCGCGCTTTTTCATAATTGGCTTTATCAGTGAGAAGAACGTTTATATTACAATCTTTGAGAATAAATCGGATCCTGTCGTTGGGGAAAATTGGATTAATGGGTACAAAGCAGTTTCCTGATTTCAAAATAGCCAATAAACCGGTCACCAATCCCGGTGTGTTGTCAACCATTATTCCTATAAATCTATTCTTCAATTTAAATTCCTGCATGGTGCATAGTGAGGTAGGAAAATATGAGGAGAGATTAAACATACCACGATTGTGAGATTCTGAAAATCCTGAAAATCATGAACCGCTAAGGTTTAGACCTCTATAGAATCATGACAGAGAAGTTTACTGGTTTTTTATTTTCACTGTTAAGCCTTCCACCTTATATAGGCGAGGATTTAGATAGTTCAATTTATTACAGGATAACAAGTCCAACAATTACAACTGCAATTCCTGTTATTTAATTTTTCCCAGCAATGAACCCAGGAGACGCAAATCAATTGGCAGGTCCTGAAGCGCCCCGTATTCGAAACGATCCCATACCCGGCCTGCCGCTTCACGGTTTCCCAGGGCAATGTGGGCGGTTAACACTACTTTCAATAGGAAGTTGTTCTTCTCATCCGCAATAATCGTTCCCCCAGGCAAAAAGGGTTCCACCGTACGCAGCACTTCCCGGAAATCCCGGTTACTAAGTGCTTTATACAGGGCTAACACTTTTTTTAACTCCTCCGGCTGTGCTTCATAAAGTTTTGAAGACTCCATTACACTCCATATTAATCCCATCTCTTCTTTGGACAAATATGTATACGTACTGTAAATGATTTGCTGGAGGACGTCGAAACTTCCATTCCCGGAGAACATGGCCTGTATGGCGTCGTAATTCTCCCGGCTCATGGCAATGGTGGGAACAAATTTTGGGTTTTTTGAAGCGATAAAATATTGATAAATCGCCCTGGCTTCCCTGGCTTCGATGGCTTTCCAGAAACTGAATGGCGTTTCGCTGTAAAACGACCGCGCCGGGATGATGTCTCCCTCCAATACTGGAATAAAAGGGTAATCAGCGGAAAAAAGCCGGTTTAAATCTTTGGCTGAACTGGCCAGGTACCGCGCCCGCGCCGCGCCGATATCCAGAACAGGGTAGTAATCTGAATTGGCAGGAATTTGATACGATTGAAATAAGGGGTCCAGGATTGCCCGGGAGCCCACTTTACGAATCTGGAGGTCCTGGCTATTGTAAATCCCGATGCGGGCCAATTCGTTCTTTATAGTAGGAATGGTGAAAATAGTTTCCCCGGGCTGCGCCGGGAGTTTTTGTTTGGCTGCCAGGATAATAATATTGGAATCGTTGGTAAAATAGACGATATAATCCTGGAAATTGGCGGAAACCGCTTTCATAATCGAAGCCACCAGGGGAATATCCATGTCGTATAGGTGAACCCACTGGCAGAAAATACCGTCATCCTTTATAAAACGACGAATCATACGGTAGAATTCATTGGAGAAAAGACCGGAAACGCCGCTGACCCAGGGATTGGAAGGCTCCGATACTATCAAATCATACTTCTCTTTCCGGTTATAAAAAAAAGTTTTGGCGTCTTCGATATGGATATGGCTGCGTGGGTCTTTGTAAACTCTTTCCACCCGTTGTCCGAAGGCTTTAGCGCCTTCCACCACCGCCGGTTCGATCTCCACCGTATCCACTTTTTGAAGGTTGGGATTGGTTAGTAAAACATGTGTCGTTAATCCGGATCCCAGGCCGATATTGGCGGCAGTCCGTGCGCGCTCGTGGAATGCCATGGGAATAGCAGCCGCTAACGCCATGGTTAACTCATCCGGCCTCGGCTCGCCGGAATAACTGATGGCCGCGTCGGATTTTCCATTGGTGGCAACACTGAGTGTATCGATGGCGGTATATTCAATTATATCAATCGACGCGGTTTTCCCATCCTGGTGAAATAATATCTTTCCATCGCTTACGGCCATCCCGCTGCGGTATACGCCGGAGGCCATTTTTAAAGGATTTAACTGGATCACAAAAATACTGAGCAGCACGATACCGAGAAACACAGCCGAGGTAATTGCCCAACGCAGCCGCGCCTTACGAGCAGCTTGTGTTGTTTGGTTATCCAGGCTCCCAGTCTTTTGTACATACCACAGGAGCGCCACGCCCACCAGGATATCGATACCGCCGCCGATGGCAACGACGTTTTTTACTCCCAGCAGGGGCATTATAAAATGAACCCCGATTATAACTCCCAGGATGGAACCAATGGTATTGGCCGCATATATTTTACCGATGGCGCCTTCACCGTAACCCCTGGAAATCAAGTAATAAGTGATTAACGGCAGGGTCATCCCGGCGCAAATGGTAGCAGGAATCATAATCAACATGGC